>JAHFBK010000002.1:0-43855 GCA_023250035.1 Candidatus Dadabacteria bacterium | reverse complement strand
AGCGCCGATTACACTATCTCTAATTCCAAGGGATCTAAATATCTCTCCAATAGTTATTCCCTTCGGAAAGCCTTTTATCTCTCCGTCTGGAAGCTTTATTCGTATCTCACTCATGTTTATAAAAGACGTAATATTAGCCACGGATTGAACTCGAATTTACACAAAATTAACAACCAGCCTCGGACATTAGTTAGAAGCGTAAGGCGTGAGAGCGTAAAAGGGACAAAAGGGCATATTTCGTGACCCCTAACGCCTTACGATTTACCCCTAACGCTATTATTAAGGGCTGATTACTGATAGCTAATAGCTTACTCTTTTCATTCGTGTCCGTTTGTGTCAATTTGTGGCTAAATTCTAATAAATGGTGAGCGCGGCAGGATTTGAACCTGCGACCTCTTGCGCGTCAAGCAAGCGCTCTCCCCCTGAGCTACGCGCTCATACCAAAATCGTAAGGATTTATTCTACTTAGATTACAGCCAGACTGTCAAGAACAGCCCAAAGCATGAGCCATGGCGTGATTCGGCATCGAGCCATATAGAACACAGAGTGTTTATTGAATAAAAAATCTCTCTATTTCCTCTGTGCCCTCTCGGGCAAATATTAATTTGAAACTCACCCAAATGCCTGTAATATTAAATTCGGTGAGTGAAAAAATTCCGAGAGCGCTAACAATCGCAGGTTCTGATTCAGGGGGAGGGGCAGGAATTCAAGCTGACTTAAAGACCTTTACAGCATTTAAGGTCTTTGGTATGTCAGTCCTTACTTCCATTACCGCTCAAAACACCGAGTCAGTTTCAGGAATTTACGATTTACCACCCGATTTTGTAAAACTACAGATTGAAGCAGTATTAAATGACATTGGGGTTGACGCTGCAAAAACAGGGATGCTTTCAAATGAGAAAATCATTTCAGCCGTCGCAGAAAAGATTAAACAATACGGAATCAAAAAACTGGTAATAGACCCAGTAATGAGGGCAAAAAGCGGGGATGTGCTTCTAAAACATGAAGCAGAAAGGACGCTATTAGAAGAGCTTCTGCCATTAGCCTTTGTTGTTACCCCTAATATTCCTGAATCCGAAGTGCTTTCGGGGATAAAGGTCTCATCACTTGATGATATGAGAGAAGCAGCAAGAAGAATAAAATCAATTGGCTGCGAGTATGTTCTTGTGAAGGGTGGGCATCTTAAGTGGTCATCTGAAGCGATAGATATTCTATATGATGGGAAGGATTTTTATGACTTTCCTTCACCGAGAATAAAAACCAAAAATACTCACGGCACAGGATGTACCTATTCCGCCGCTATTTGTGCAGGGCTTGCAAAGGGACTAAACGCGAGAGAAGCCATAAGGCAGGCAAAAGACTATGTTACAGAGGCTATAAGAAATTCTTTCAATTTAGGTAAGGGGCACGGGCCCCTAAATCATTTCTGGAAATTAGAGTAGATATATCCAGCCACTAAGGCACGAAGGCACTAAGAAGTGTTTAATTTGTAGTTGTTAGTTTTTAATCTAACAACTAAGCACTAGTAACAAAAAACTATTTATTTCTTCGAGTCTTTGTGGCTAAATTAATTACTAGAAGGAAGGAAGAAGCCTACCATGGCAAAAATAATAGACGGTAAAATGGTTGCAGAACACCTGAGGAAAGGGATTGCAGAAGAGGTAAATAAGCTCAAGAGGGAAACAGGATTAGTCCCTGGGCTCGCGGCTGTGCTTGTGGGTGATAACCCTGCATCTCAAATCTATGTAAAAAATAAGAGAAAAGCCTGTGAAGAGGTTAGCATTTACTCGGAAGAATATAAGCTTCCAGAAGAAACTGCAGAAAGCGATTTACTTACACTTATTGAAAAGTTAAATCACGATGAAAAAATCCATGGGATACTCGTTCAGCTTCCTCTTCCCAAACAGATTAATGAAGCAAGAATCCTAAGAACCGTCTCCCCATTAAAAGACATCGATGGATTTCATCCTGAAAACGTAGGACTTCTCGTAGAAGGAAATCCTAGATTTATCCCCTGTACCCCGCACGGCGTAATCAAACTCTTAGATTACTACGGAATAGAAATACAGGGGAAAGAAGCAGTTGTAGTAGGAAGGAGCAATATAGTAGGAAAACCCGTCTCGCTTCTTCTTCTACACCGACATGCAACTGTTACAATATGTCATTCGAGGACTAAATCACTTGGGGAGGTTACAAGGAGGGCTGATATTTTAGTGGCTGCAATTGGACGCGCAAGACTTATCACAGAAGACATGGTAAAAGAAGGCGCGGTTGTGATTGATGTAGGTATAAACCGTCTTCCCGACGGAAAGCTTGCAGGTGATGTGGATTTTGAAAACGTTCGTAACAAAGCCGCATTTATTACGCCTGTCCCAGGCGGAGTAGGCCCCATGACAATTGCTATGCTTCTATGGAATACATTTTCATCTGCAAAGAATTCTAAAGGGTTTTAGACGGATTTCAGCCCTAGGACTAGGTAAGACATTCCCTAGCCAAGGAAGTCCGCGACAAGTTGAAGTCTATTGCTTAATCCGAGCTTTTTATACACGTTATTCAAGTGGGACTTTACTGTTTTCTCACTTATAAATAGCTTCTCAGAAACTTGCTTGTTAGAATATCCCTGGATGATTAACTTTACAACCTCGTCTTCTCTTTTTGTAAGGTGTGGTCTTGGTACTATAGAACTACCTTTTTTAGAATGTAAAAGTCGAGTTAGGAGCTTTGTTATAATTTCGACCTCCCCCCAAATCTCCTCTTTACTCAAAGCCCTAACTGCTTGAATAAACTGATCCGCGTTTGACGTATCTGTTAAGTAACCACGTGCACCCAAAGATAAAGCATTCATAATAAAATCTTCATCAAAGCTATGTAGCAATAAAAGTACTTTTGTCGTAGGGCTTTTATCACGGATTGAGCTTAAGATTTCCAACATATTTAGACTAGGTAGTGTCTTATCAACAAACAAAAGATCTGGCTTATTTTGTTCAATGATTGATAATATATCTTGGTAATTTGAAATCTCTGCTATTATCTCTATATATTTTTCGGATTCAAGCATCTTGCGTACCCCCTGACGAACAACAGAGGAAGGAGTTACGATCATCAGTCTAATATGGGCATTTTTAAACTCATTAGTCATCCTTGATTCAAGTTTTTGAGATTTAAGAAATTCGGTTTCCGCTCTTTTGTGATCAATTACTTCACGGAAAACAAAAACGACACCTTTGATTTTTCCTACATCATCCCTAATGGGAGCGGCACTTAACGAAATTATTGTTTCTCTTCTATCCTTGGAAATTAGAATTATATGACTCTGGGGACTGACTACCAGGGTTTCAAGAATCGCCTTTGTCACAGGGTTTTCAATTATTGTACGTGTTTCTTGGTTTATGATATGAAATACTTCTCCCAGATCTTTACCTATAGTATCTTCCCATCTCCAACCAGTCAGCGCTTCTGCTGAGACGTTCATATAAGTTACTGATCCTCTTGTATCGGTGAGAATCACGGCGTCATTTATACTTTTAAGTGTTGTAGCAAACCAGCTTTTCTTCTCTTTTAATTTTTTTTCTATTTCATGCTTGTATAGAGCTATCTGAATAGCGGAGTGTAATTCTTTTGTTTGAAATGGCTTAAGAATATATCCAAATGGTTCCGTTATTTTAGCTCGTTGAATTGTGCTATCATCAGCATAAGCAGTAAGATACACTATTGGGACATTAAAAAGTGTATTAATCTGTTTAGCAGCCTCGATACCGTCAATTTCTCCCTTTAACACAATGTCCATGAGTACTAAATCCGGCTGCGTCTCGGCTGCCTTACTAATAGCTTCCTCTCCGGAAGACACAATATCATTAACTTTATATCCCAACCTCTTCAATCTGTTTTGTATGTCCTTAGCGACAATACTTTCATCTTCAACAACCATGATTTTAGCTATTTGTTTACTCCCCAGTTGCAATCTGTTCCTCCATTATATATTTTTCCTACTTTTATATACATTCTCCATTAAAAATAATAAACCAGAATTCTCTTCATTACAAAAAAGCAGTATTACAACTGATTACTAAACGTAATCTTAAAACCAGTACCATATCTTCTATTTAACCCTATAGAACCTCCAATCTGATTTGTTAAAGCGTTTACTAATTGAAGACCTAATGATTCGGTGTTTCGGAAGTCCAGATCCTTTGGGAAACCAACACCGTTATCTCTTACGGTCATAGTGTATAGACGATGCCTATGGCTATCTGCGCGTTTAATGTCAGAGTGAAAATCGATACAGATTTCTCCTTTCTTACGTTTTCTGAAGGCGTGTTTTAATGAATTTGAGATAAGTTCATTTATTATCAAGCCACAAGGAATAGCAGTATTAACATCAAGCACCACATCTTGGACATTAACCTTCAGTTTGATAAAATTCGGGTCAACCCCGTATGATTGAAACAAATAATTACCTAGATGCCGTATGTATTCAGCAAAATCAATCCTTGCTAGATCTTTGGATTGATAAAACCGTTCATGTATATGTGCAATTGCCCTTACACGATTCTGAGTTTCATGGAACAACTGGCGAGTCTTTTTACCCTTAACATATTCAGATTGAAGGTCGAGTAGACTTGAAATGACCTGCAAATTGTTTTTTACCCTATGGTGAATTTCCTTTAGTAGCACCTCTTTCTCTTCTAATGATGACCTAATTTGCTTTTCCACTCGCTTTCGCTCGGTGATATCTTCTGAAATGCCCAAAAGATAACGTGGCTTACCATCCGCATTGAAAATTGGAATTTTTTTGGTATGCAGTATTCTTCTTCCCTTATTCCTCGTATGTATCGGTTCCTCGGGGATGTCATGGAGTTTGGAACCTTCCAACACTTCCCGATCTTTAGATGTGAAGAAATCTGCTTCCTCTTTCGGGAAAAAATCATGGTCGGTCTTGCCAATTAGATTTCCCCTCGAATAACCAAGTAGCTCCTCACCTGCTTTGTTGAAACGCACAAACCTGAGATCCTTGGCGTCCTTGACAAATATCATATCTGGAATGTTTTCGACGACGGAATTAAGGAATGATTGGGTTTGTCTGATTTCCTCCTCTACCCTGTTGCGCTCTGCAATCTCCTTCCTAAGTTCTTCATTTATCTCAGATAACTCCTGTGTTCGCTCCTGTACACGTAGTTCTAGTTCCTCTTTAGCCTGATATAGCAACTCTGCCTGCTGGGCATTAGTGATTGCTATCTCTATCTGATGCGCAACAATCTCTAATAGCTTTAACTCTTCTTCATCGAAAGCATCCTTTTCTAAAGAATTGATATTTATGCATCCTATCGTCTTGCCTTCAAACTGAATAGGCATAGATGCATAGCTCTTTGTTCCTACTTCCCTTCCGGCTGGTCCAATAACAGTATCCTGGTCTACATCAGGACAATACAAAGGCTTTCCCTCGATTATCGTTTTCCAGGTAAAGCCTTTTGGATATGGAATTCTTCTAACCTTCCCTATAAAGGCTTCAGAATAGCCCCTATAAGACTTGATAACCGCCTGTGGTGAGCCTGTCGAATCCGCTTCTGCACCTTCTACTAGATAGATCGAAACATTGTCTGCACCATCTATGTTCTTACTCATAGCCTCAACCGCATTTTCAAGGACATCTTGTAGATTTATCGTCTGATGAACGCTTCTAGTTACAGTACTAATTATCGTCTCGTACCGGTTCTTTTTGGATAATTGGGCAAAGTTTTCTTTAAGTGCTTCCTCCGCCCGCTTGCGGTCAGTGATGTCAATATTCATGCAAATGAAATCCTTTTTACCCTCTGAAGAATGTATTGTGAATAATGTAGATTGAACAACGCGTTCGACTCCTTCCCCATTTCTAAAAATCCATTCAGTGGGACCATGAGGCTTATTTGATTCGTTCACATCCTTGATAACTGAATGAAACCTTTTTGTATTTTCCTCGTCGAATATTAAATGGCCGAGGGTTTTTCCCAATGCTTCTTTCTCTGTATAGCCGAATATCTTTTCTGAAGCCTTGTTCCAGTACAAAACCCTTCCTTCTAAATCATAACCTTGGACAGCTACATTTGGTGTATTATTAAACATTGCACTTAACCTTTCTTCGCTTTCTCTTAGCGCCTCTTCCATACGTTTACGCTCAGTGATATTGCGAGCGATTCCCAAAACACCCACCACTTGTCCATCTTTAATTTGCGTTGAGCCAACAGCTTCTATAATCAGAAACTCACCAGATTGAGATAAAACACGTAATTCAAAGGGCGGTATCGCCTCTCCCTGCAAGACTTGCTGAAACTTCTCCATAACCAAAGGCAGGTCATCAGGATGTATAAAAGATATGAAAGGCTGTCCAATGACATCTTTGTGTAACCACCCTGTAATCCTTTCTGACGCAGGATTCAGTGAAGCAATCATTCCGTCGGGAGAAACGCTGAAAATGATTTCGGGAGCAGTTTCAAAGAGACTACGATAACGTTCCTCACTCTCCTTGAGAGCCTCGGTCTGCATTTTAGTTTCTTCATAGAGTCTGGCGTTTTCAATAGCAATAGCTGCTTGATTAGCAAAAGAGGTAAGGAGATTTGTTTTGTCTTTATCAAAGGCATAGGGCTCTTGAGAGTAGGTCAGTAAAAGCCCCTTTACCTCCCCCTTAATGATAAGTGGCACAATAGCAACAGATAGGATTCCTCTTTTAATAAGCTCAGTTCGCCATATTAGTGGCGGGGCATTCCTTAGGTCGTTTGCAACTATAGGGGTTTTTGTGCGTAGGCACTCCCCACCACGTCCCCTTCCCCACATATTCTCTGGATCAGGGCTTATTTGGATAACCTCCCTTAGACCCTCGTCATCACCGGCTACAGCCTTCGGGATATAGTAATCACCTTCTTGAAGGGCTATGATCGAGAATCTTGAACCCATAAAACTGTTAGTATTTTCAACAACATCCTGAAGGACACTCCTGTAATCCAGTTTGGAAGTAACAGATTGAGAAACTACCTGTAGAGCTTCTATCCTCTTCCTTTGATTAAATTCTCTTTCATAGAGTCTTGCCTTACTTATAGCTATGGATGTCTGACTGCAAATAGATAAAAGTAGCTCCTCTTCACTCCGGGTGAAAAGATACTCTTTATAGCTAATAAGCCATATTACTCCTATGGTTTTACTCTCAAGGGTTATAGGTATCCCAAGCATGCCCCGAAAACCAAGTTCCCGTCCTGCGGGTCCTACATCAGGGTCTTCCTGAGCGTTTTTAACGTTTACTATGTTTCCCGTATTTATGACCCTCCAGGTTACACCCTTAGGGCATGGGATCCTCCCGGCTCTCTTGATAAACCACTCTGGAATGTTCCTTTGGTCCTGAATTACTGCTTCATTCCTAGCTTCGTCAACCAGATAAATACATGCTAGGTCTACATTCTCTAGTTCAATAACTTTATCCAATGCAACCCTATAGACCTCCTTCGGGGCAAGGAACTGATGTACCGCTTGAGTGATAGCATTTAGAATTTCTAGGTCCCTATTTCTATTATTTAAGTCTTCTTCCGTCCGCTTGCGGTCACTGATCTCAGCTAATAGTCGCTCATTAGATTTCCTTAATTCAGAAGTACGTTCCTCTACTTTTATTTCTAGATCATACTTAGCTTTTCGGAGAGCCTCCTCCATCCGTTTCCGCTCGGTAATGTCCTCACAAGAGATAAGAACAACTACACCGCCTTCAGCACCCTGTACTGCACGGGCAGCCTCTTTCCCCCACAAGATACCGCCGTCCTTTCTGATCTCGCGAAATTCCCATTGGAATAGCTGGTTGGGGTTCTGTAAACAAACCCTCATTTGCTTCAGTACCCCTTCTCGGTCATCCGGATGGAAAATCATAAGAACGGATTGCCCAACTAACTCATGAGCCTTGTAACCAAGTTGTTCTGCCCCAAATAGGTTGACTGATAAAACTTTTCCTTCTAGATCCACAGTAAAGTACATAGACGGGTTATCTTCGTACAAAGCACGGTACCTTTCTTCACTCTTTCGTAGTGCCTCTTCAATCCGATTCCGCTCTGAAGCCTCCAAAGCGAGAGAACCCACATCGGCAATCGAGGCTGCAAAGTTTTGTTCTTCTAGTACCCACTCTCTCATCGGTCCTGTGTGCTCGTGACAAACAATACCTACAACTTTTCCATCAACACGAATAGGCACATCCATCATCGATGAAATTCTATATGGTTTTAAATACCCTTCGGTGTATTCACTTGTACGAGGATCGGTTAAGGCATCATTCGCCGCCAAGGTGCGGCTCTCTTCCAATGCATGAAAATACCTAGGGTAATCCTTGGCTTGAAGCCTTAATCCCTTTTCATGAACATTTTCGCTCATTTTGTATAAATCTTTACAGACAATTTCTGAATGGTCTTCGTTGAAAAGCCAGACACTTACACGCTCTGCACCTAACGTCTTCGAACCTACTTCAGTTACCCTTTTCAGTGTCAATTCAAGATCGGAGTTATCCATCTTCGCTAATTCAAGGAGTGCCTTTTGATAGTTAATAATTCGTTCGGTTATTTTCCTAAGCTCATCAACTAAACGTTTACGATCTGTGGCATCTTCAAAAATATATAGGCGACCAAAGTAACGGTCGAGTTCGCCTCGAATTTGTGAGGAAACTCGTCTAATCGTACGACCATCAACGAATTGAATTTCATCCTCAACAGTGAAACGCACTTCCTCGTTTTGTAGCGGCTTGCATGATTCGAGGAATGCTGGAACATTCTTAACAAGAGGAAGACAGTAAGGAACAATATCCTGATTCTTGAGCTCACCCCTCCTCATGGCTTCCTCAAGATGGGTGATGCCCCATATTTCACAGAACCTATGGTTAAAGTAAAGTATTTCGTCGGTACGATTGTCTACAACATAAAAGGCCAACGGGGAGGCATCAGTCATCGAGTAGATTAGGCTCTCATGGAAACGTAACTTTTCTTTCGTTTGTTTGTAGTGGGTTTCAAGTGAATCGAATCCTACAATTCCTTCGTTCACAGAAATCTTTTCATTTGTGGTTTGATTCTGAGGTAAATATTCATCCCCCATGTTTTACCTCCTAAAGCAGACAGTAATTTAAGACTATTAAATCTCTCGGTTTGTAAAACTCTCCAGTAAAAATGGTTAATACCAGTTCTTTGATAATCTTTTGATCATATAATACGCTCGTATGAATATGTGTATTTTCCGCTTTTAATTTCAGTTTAAAAGGGTGGTCACATTCTATTTTAATTGGGTATATTTGTGCTGAGAGAACTAAGCAATTAAGTCCGTATTTGTCGTAGGTTGACCCCATCTCAAAACCATTCTTAATAAAGTATTATTACTATAATAGCTTATTTTGAATATTAAAATCAAGTCAATATGGTTAGTTAGCTGCTATTGTACCAATACTAATAAATGGTGATTTGATTTTGGAGCATGAATGTATCAGGAATGCCTTAATCTCTAAAGTCGTTGTACGTAACTAATAAAAAACATCTCTAACATGTCTTGTGGATAACTTCGAAGCTATTATGTAATAATTATTCATTATTAGCACTATTTTTAATTAAGATGGTGTAAATAACGTTGTATTTTTAATGAGTTATATTTAAAGAAAAAAATCCCATAGATGTGGATAAGTTATGGAAAGTTATGTTTTATGTTTGTGGATAAGTTGTGGATTTATGTGAATAGCATGTTGAAAAATCGCCTACTTTTAATACCTTCTTAGTACACCTAACCTCACTTAGAAGCTCAGAAACAGATTTCCTTAATACCGGATGTATAAAATTCGGGGCAATCTCAAATAGGGGTTGGAGGACAAAACGTCTAAGATGAGCCCTTGGATGAGGAATAGTGAGATCATTTGTTTCGATTATAAGATCGTCATAAAATATAATATCAAAGTCAATTATTCTCGGACCCCATTTTTCTTTGTTCTTCCTTCCAAGTTGTCTCTCCAAAGATTTAAGAAAGGACAAAAGTTCCAAAGGGGGATGAGCAGTTTCAATCTTTATCATGCAGTTTATGAAATCTGACTGGTCTTCCTTATCGACAGGCTCGGTTTCATAAAAAGAGGAAACAACGATAATCTTTGTGAAAGTCGAGATTTCCTCAACACCTTTAGCGCAGTTTTCAATCCTGTTTCCAAGATTTGAACCTATTCCTATAAAGGCTATTGGCATTTGAATAAGCTCCGAATTAAGACAAATTCCAAATCACAAGCACCAAACAACAAACAAATTCCATGTGCCAAATTCCAAGCTGTATTAAATTTTGAGTTTTGGTCATTTGAATTTATTTAGAGATTGTATTTTGTGATTTTGGATTTGTAGTTTCACTAAGTCCATGCAGGTTTCATTCTGCCTTGCTCATCTTGCCAATAGGGAACCCAAACAAGTGCAAGTACATTGACTGATACGTTTGATTTTTTTGGCCTTATTTCAAAAGTTTCAAGGGGTTCTGTCCGCGAGCTAATTCTTGTCGCGATTTCCTCAGTTTCTGCTTGGAACCGGGCCTCGAGCTCGGCAAGCTGATTCTTCAAAACATCCAAAGTCTCTTCGGCGCGATCAATATCCTGTGATTCTTTCATAGTACGCCCAACTCCGCGCACGGCGGTCGTGGCTCTTCCTAAAGTAGAGACACTTACCCTTTTCTTTCCGAGAAAAGCGCCAAGCAAGGTGGTTCCAAATGAGATAGCAGTCTGTAGCTTCTGCTGCTTAGCTTGCTCTTCCTGTCTGGCTACTGCCTGTTCCGCGCGGCGAATGCGTTCCTCAAGGGCGGCAATCTTAGGTGCATACTTTTGCCCAAGCCTTTCAACTAATTGATCTCTCTCTTCACGTGATGCCTCTTGGAGTCGTATCCTAAAATCCCGCTCTGACTCGTTCGTAATTCTTTTGAATCCCGCTTAAATCCATATGAAAGTGCTTGAAAAAGAGCTTAAAATGAATATAAAGATGTTTATTTGTGCAGAACTCACCCAGGTTTATGATCATCACAAATCTCGTGATAGTATATATCATCATACTCAACCTTACTATGAATCAACGGAGGTAACGACATGGCGGTCTTATCAGAAAAAGAAATAAAAGATAAACTTAAAGACCTAGATGGCTGGGAACTAAAGGGCAACGAAATCTATAAGATTTACAAACATAAGACATTTAAAGATGCGATTGCCTTCGTAAATACGGTATCAGACCTAGCTGAAGAAGCAAACCATCATCCAGACTTTCTGATTCAATATAATAAGGTTACTCTAACCCTTTCGACTCACAGTCAGGGTGGTGTTACTGATAATGACATCAACCTAGCAAAGAAGATTGATAAAGCTAAATAAGTGGTTCGTGGCTTGTGAATCGTGTATAGTGATTCGAGGTTCGATCATGTAAGCACGATTCACTCTTTTCTTCCCTTTTCTATAATTTCATAACCTCTTTCATTTAGTACAATGGTACGACTATCTTCTTCTACCGGCTTGGCTTGTTTCTTCTTGGATGAAATAAGGAGACGGAGAACGATAAATCCTAACATAGCAGCTCCAAGGATAACGCCGATAAAAAGACCTAGAATAGCAAATAAAATAAGGACTATTAGTACAAATAAAACAAGTGGAATGATAGATAATGGTAACTTGCCCTTATAAAAATAGATTCTAGGCTTTGTATTCAATGTTCCCCTCCATTTTCGTGAATAGTGAATTGTAAGTCGAGATCTAGTATCACGCAATGTGAAAACGGGTCTCGAAACACGAACCCCAAACGACAAATACCTAAATTGGAACCTTAACTCGCTCTAGTACCTCTATAAGTGCCTCTTCCTCCCTTCCCTTTCCCCCCATGCGATCGTGTTTAAGAATGACCCTATGAGAAAGAACTGGCACAGCCATTTCCTTTACATCATCTGGAATACAGTATGCTCTACCCTCGATAAGCGCATGTGACTGAGCCGCACGCTTAAGGGCTATCGCTCCCCTTGGACTCACTCCAAGCTCAAATACCTTAGGGTTTCTTGTCTCTTTTATAATTGTCAAAATATAGTCAAGAATAGATTCATCCAGATGAACCCTTTCAACCATAGTCTGTATAACTAGCACCTCTTCCCTAGATACAACTGATTGTATACCGTCCCAAGGTTTTGCCGGGTTGAACTTTAAGAGGATTTCCTTTTCACTCTCATAATCCGGATACCCAATGCTTACCCTCATAGAAAAACGATCTAACTGATTTTCAGGAAGTGGAAAGGTTCCTCGATACTCAAATGGGTTTTGGGTGGCAATTACCATAAAAGGTTTTGGTAGCTCGTAGGTTTTTCCATCTATTGTTATCTTAGATTCGCTCATCGCTTCTAAAAGGGCGCTTTGAGTTTTAGGTGTCGCTCGGTTTATCTCATCAGCAAGAATTATATTTGCAAAGATTGGACCTGCTTTAAAATCAAACTCCCCAGTTTTCTGGTCGTAAATAGATACTCCGAGAATATCCGATGGAAGAAGGTCGCTCGTAAATTGAACCCTCTTAAAAGAAAGATCTGTTGATCTTGCAAGTACCTGAGCAAGTGTTGTTTTTCCAACACCTGGCACATCTTCAATCAGCATGTGTCCTTGTGAAAGAAATGCAACAAGTGTTGCCTTTGCTGCCTCTGGTTTCCCCTTTATAACAGCTTGTATGTTTTTCTCAAGGATATTAATCTTCTTGATAGGCAGAAATGCCTCCAAATTAACTACCTCCTCCTAGGCTACGATGCTATTAAGTGTCATTGCGAGCGACTAAAAGGAGCAAAGCAATCTCTTGTATCCCGAGGGGATTGCTTCGTCGCTATCGCTCCTCGCAATGACCTCTTGCTATTTAACTTAGCCATGTTATCACTACGCCCTTCCACAGCATTTCTTATATTTCTTTCCGCTTCCACAGTAGCAAGGATCGTTTCTTCCGATTTTTCTATCACGCCTTATGGGCGCCTTTCTTTCCTCACCCTCTCCCCTGCTCAAAACCATACGTTGTTGCTCAAGCCTTCTTCTTCTCTCAAGCCGTTCCATATCTACTTCGCTCACAGGTTTTACCCTGAATAACTTTTCACAAGCCTCCTCTTTGAAGCGATTCATCATCGCTGAAAACATCTCGTATCCTTCCTTCTTGTATTCATATAGAGGGTCCTTCTGAGCATAGCCTCTAAGCCCAATTCCCTCCCTTAAATGATCCATGCTAAGGAGGTGGTCTTTCCAAAGGTAATCAAGTGTCTGAAGCATTATATATCTTTCAACATGTCTTAAGGTCTCTCCCCCTATCTGACTTTCCTTATCCTCATAGGAGGAACGGACCTTCTCTCTCACAATCTCAACTATATCTTGGTTCTTCATCCCATCAAAAGAAACACCATCGAAGCTGACATGCACATTGAAATCCCTGAAGATGGCATCGCCTAGTCCCTTTAGATCCAACTCGTTTGAATTGGTTTTTTCAGGAACATAAATCGGAACGATTTCGTCCAATAGTTCATCCACCATCTCGTAGAGGCCTTCCTTAAGATTCTCTCCGGCAAGTATTTCTTTTCTCTTCGTGTAAACAACGTCCCTCTGTGTGTTTAAAACGTCATCATATTCAAGAAGGTGCTTTCTAATGTCAAAGTTTCTTGCCTCAACCCTCTTCTGGGCATTCTCTATTGATTTAGTAATCAGCTTATGTTCAATGGGTTCCCCTTCATTCCATCCTAGCTTGTCCATTATTCGGGAGATTCTGTCAGATGCAAAAAGCCTCATCAAATCATCCTCAAGCGACACGTAAAAACGAGACGAACCTGGATCACCCTGTCTTCCAGACCTTCCTCTCAACTGATTGTCAATTCGTCTAGCTTCATGTCGTTCCGTACCTACTATGTGAAGACCGCCTAGCTCAAGAACCCTTCTCTTCTCATCCTCACAAATAGCTTTAGCCTCAAGCATGGCTTCCTCAAATTGATGGGGCTCCGCTTCATGTAATTCAATTTTGAACTTTCTCAGTGTAATATCCCTTGCAAGAAACTCTGGGTTCCCTCCAAGGAGGATATCCGTTCCTCGACCAGCCATGTTTGTAGCAATAGTTACTGACCCAATCCTCCCTGCCTGGGCTATTATCTCAGCCTCCCTTTCATGCTGCTTTGCATTCAGGACTTGGTGATTGATTCTAAGTTTATCAAGCATCTTGTTTAGCTTCTCTGATTTCTCAATAGATGTGGTTCCCACAAGTACAGGTCTTCCCTGAGTGTGAAGGTCTTTTATTCCATCAACAACCGCATTAAACTTCTCACGCTCAGTTTTATACACTGAATCATTGGAGTCAATCCTTATCATAGGTTTGTGCGTGGGGATGACTGCTACATCTAGGTTATAAATCTTCTTAAACTCAAGCGCCTCTGTGTCGGCGGTTCCCGTCATCCCGGCGAGTTTTCTATACATTCTGAAATAGTTTTGAATCGTGATTGTAGCTAGTGTCTGATTTTCACTTTCTATCTCGACACCCTCTTTCGCCTCGATCGCCTGATGAAGCCCATCGCTCCATCTTCTTCCCGGCATAAGTCTTCCAGTGAACTCATCCACAATTATTACCTTTCCCTCTTTCACTATATAATCCACATCATTTTGAAAGAGGTTATGCGCGCGAAGAGCCTGAATCACGTGATGAAGTAGCTCTAGATGTATAGTGTCATAGATATTATTTACACTAAGCACCCTCTCAACCTTTGTTGCACCCTCTTCGGTAAGTGTTACCTGACGGGTTTTTTCATCAATAGTAAAGTCAACCTCTTTTCTAAGCTTTCTCACAACATTATCTATCTGATAGTAGAGCTGAGTAGATTCTTCTGAAGGACCTGATATTATTAAAGGCGTTCTTGCCTCATCTATCAGTATGCTATCTACTTCATCCACAATTCCATAACTGTGTTCTCTTTGAACATAGTCTTCAAGGGAAAATTTCATGTTATCGCGAAGGTAGTCAAAGCCAAATTCGTTGTTTGTCCCATAAGTGGCATTGGCTAGGTAGGCCTCCTTCCTTGTGCTCTCGACCAACTTTGTCTTATAAGCAGCAAATGCCTCAAGGTTTCTTTCAGGCGGCAAATCGAGTCCAATATACTCATTAGGCCAAACACTGAGATTCTTCTTCATTGCCTGTTCTGCCCTTTCAGGGTCTTCCCACTCTACAAGATATGAAATCTCGTGATTTATAACACCAACCTTGAGTCCAAGGAGTTTATAAATGGGCCCCATCCATATTGCGTCACGTCTAGCAAGATAGTCATTTACTGTAACCAGATGCCCGCCAAAGCCAGTGATACCATTTAAATAAAGAGGTAAAGCAGCAACAAGAGTCTTTCCTTCACCTGTTTTCATCTCTGTGATCTTTCCTTGATGAAGGATTATGCCGCCTATAATCTGAACATCAAAATGGCGCATTCCTAAGGTTCTTCGAGATGCCTCTCGGACTACGGCAAAGGCTTCGGGCAGGATTTCCCATAGGATCTCCTCCATCTTCTTGAAATATTCACCTTCGTCTTGTTCACGATGTTCGTTAAGTTGGTTTTTTATTGATTCTTTATAATAATCGGTTTTGTCCATGAGCCCCGAGGTTGAAAGCCTTATTAATTCAGGCTCAATCTCGTTTGCGTGTAAAACAACAGAACGTAGTTTGTTAATCTCTCTCTCGTTCTGGGTCCCTATAATCTTTTTCATAATGTAGTTAAACATATAAAACCTCCAATAATACAAAAACCGTTTAAAATTATAAGCCCAAAACCCCCTTATAACAAGTAGATGGTGTCTATTTATTCTGTGTTTCGTAAATAAGAATGAAATGGCAAAAGATAAACAATTTTCAACTATTTATGTTTAGTAAGGAATCGCTACTAAATAAGACTAGTCAACCACATTGAATCCAATAAGAAGAAGGTAGATTGGTATCTTTATAGCTAAATTCATTGATGAGCGTGTATTAGCAAACGTCCCTAAAGCTAACTTACTAATTTCTATAAAGTAAATTATACCATATAATGACGCTCAAGGATTTTAAATAGTTGATGGTAGACCTAATTACCCCTAAGCTCAACGGAAACTACCTTGGATGTGCTTCTACCATCAGAAGTTATTCCAACTAGTGTTCTTGCAACCTTCATAGTTTTTTTATTGTGAGTAATAATTATAATCTGAGAATCCTTTGTTGCTTCCTCAAGCAAATCGGTAACCTGACTAGTATTTGCATCGTCTAAAGGTGCGTCAATCTCGTCAAATAGAAGAAATGGGGCGGGTCTTATAAAGCAAGCAGAAAGTACAAGAGCAATCGCTGAAAGGGCTTTTTCTCCGCCTGAAAGCAGGTTTACTGATTGAAACCTTTTCCCTTTCGGTCTTACCATGACATCAACACCGGTTTCGAGGAGGTCTTCGCTATTTGTAAGAACAAGCTTTGCCTCGCCACCTCTAAACATCCTGCTGAAGACCTCTTGAAACTTTTTATTCAGAACTTCAAACGTAGCGTTGAATCTTTTTTCAGACTCCTTGTCTATCTTATTCATAGCCTTCTTAAGTGATGAGATAGCATTTACTAAATCCTCATTCTGAGCGCCTAAGAATTTAAACCTTTCTTCGAGATTCTTGTACTCCACAGGTGCAAGGAGATTCACGGGACCAAATTTCTCTATCTTTTCTTTAAGTTTAAGGAGCCTTGCTTCTTCACCTTCAGTAACTAGGCTTTTTAAACCTTCTGGATCAATAGACCTAAGAGCCTCATTATCGTCATCGTGACCAGGATAGGAACTGTTTTCACAAATTGTTTCTCGAAGATGCTCGATTTCAATTTGAAGGCCGTTTAGCTTAAGATCAAGAGCGCTGATCTTCTTTTCAAACCCTTTTATCTCTTCCCTTAACCTTTCTCTATCTCCGAGAGAAGTTTTAATTTGCAATAAAAGCTCTTCCTTCTCACTTCTCTTAACTAATAGTTCTTCATCCTTCTGGCTAAGAATAGATAAAACAGCTTTAGCCTCTCGCTTTGCATCTTCTTCTGATTTAATGAAATTCAGTTTTTCCTGTTTTTTCTTTTCAACCTCCTTAGCCTCAATCTCAATCCTTTCTCTTATATGATTCTGCCTTCTTCCTAGCTCACCTAGGTCTTCATTGATGCCTTTTTCTTTTTCAATAAGCGCTGCAAGTTCAACCTTGAGATCTGTGATTTTTATCTCTATATGTTTCTCCTCCTCTTCAAGCTTCTCCGCACCTTCTTTTAATTTTGCATATTTTTCCTCAAGAAATATCTTCTGATCTTCAACTTGTTTTATAGCCTCTTGTGCTTCTTGTAGTTTTCCTTCTCTATCAAGAATTTCAGAATCTATCTCACTTAAATCAAATTCAACTACCTCATATCTCATATTGGTTTTTGCGATGTTATCTTGAAGATTAGTAATATCTGTCTTAATCTCGGCTCCCTTTATCTCAATCTCTATTAACTCATTTTCTAGATCCCTAAGCGTAAGTTGCAGTTTTTCAACCTCTTCCTGATTTGACTCTATCTCCTTTGAAATCCTTGAGAGCCCCGCTTCAAGGTTTTGAGTATCTATTGTTAGTTCTTCAATTTCCCTTTTTCTCTCAAACACACCTTCGATAGTAAGCCCACCCGATATCGCACCGGTAGAGTCAAGCATATCTCCTCCCATTGTGACAAAAGAGGCGCCATTTTGAATTGTGTCTTTGAGGTTTAGAGCCTCTCTAAGAGAAGATACAACAAACACATTAGTCAGCATGTTGTCAATTATGTCTTTATCTATTCCCTCAATCTTAACTATGTCACTGAGAGGCAAAATTCCATTTCCATTTTTATCAAGAACCTCAATCTTTCTTGTGTTATTAATAGGGACAAACGTGCCTCTTCCAAGGGATAGCTCTCTCAAATGTTCAACTGCACTCAGTGCTTCCTCGCTTTCTCTAACAATCGCCCATTTAAGCTTCTCACCAAATGCTGCCTCAAGTGCCCGCTCATAGCCCTTTGGAACTGATATAAAATCTGCAATCACCCCTAAAATTCCGTTCCCCTTTTTCTCAAGTAAAAATCTCCTTATTCCTTCGGGAAGCCATTCGTAGCTTGTCTCAATCTGTTTTAGAACGTTAAGCCTAGACTGCGCCTCTTTAAAACGCTCGCTTAGCCCTTCTATTTCATTTCTTTTCGACCCTTGAGTGGCACTTAAAGAAGCGAGAGATAATCCGATAGCTTCTTTCCTTCCCTCAACTTTGATTCTACGCTCCTCGTCAGCGTTCACATAACCTTGAAGCTCCGAGATTCGTGATATTGTTTTTTTCTTCTCAATTTCTACTTCTCCAATCTCTTTGTTTGTTCTTTGCCTTCTTGATCGAAGTTCAGACAGCTCCCTTTCGTATCCTAAAGCACTACCCCTTAGAGAACTGTACTTATCCAACATTTCAAAGAGTGATGTCCTTATACCCTCAAGCTCAGTCTGGTTTTTTGTAAACCCAGCCTTGATTTCAGAAAGGACCTCTTCTCTTCGCTTAAGCTCATGTTCTTTATTGGATAGGTCTGCCTTAACCTCCTCCAAAATCTTTTGCTTGAGATTAATTTGAATATTTACCCTTTCGCTCTCTTCCAGTAGTAATTCAATTTCTTTTTCCAACCTCTTAATAAGTTCATCAATCCCTGAAACCTCACTCCTTACAAGCTCTCCAAGAGCCTCTTTTGCTTGTAGCTCCGATTTGAGATCGTAAATCTCTTTCCCCAACTCCTCCAGCCCATGTTCGACAAGATGGACCTCTGCTTCGATATGTTCATAAATGGATTCTTTGTTCTTTATTTGTCCAGACAAAGAAAGAACCTCTTCTTCGAGCTCTGATTTCTCTTGAAGAAGCCTATTTTTTTCTTCTTCCATTTTATAAAGCTTTGAGTAGATTATCCTCAACTCAAGGCTCCTGGCTTCTTCCGAAAGGCGTTTAAACCCCTCTGCATCCCTTGCCTGACGGCTTAGGCTACCCATCTGCCGATTTATTTCATCCATAACATCTTTCAAGCGTCTCAGATTCTCTTTAGTAGATTCAATCTTTCTTTCAGTCTCACGACGTCTTACCCTATATCTCACTATCCCTGCAGCCTCTTCAATCAATGTCCTCTTTTCTTCAGGTTTTGCTGTAATTAGATGCTCCACCTTTCCTTGGTCTACGGTAGAATAGGCCCTTGCGCCTGCACCCGTATCTAAAAACATCTCAGTTATGTCCTTTAACCTGCAAGGTGTGCCGTTTATGTAATACTCGCTCTCCCCAGAACGAAAGAGCCTTCGCTTGATTACAACCTCTTCATACCCTTTATGCAAAGCGTCTGTTAGCACTAAGGAAACCTCTGCCATTCCAAAGGGTTTTGAGGTCTCTCCCCCATTAGATACGACCTCTTCCATCCCCTCCGCTCTTAGGCGCCTGGGATTCTGCTCCCCGAGAACCCAACGTATCGCATCTAATATGTTGGATTTCCCACACCCATTGGGACCAACTATGGCATTTATTCCATCCT
Organism: Candidatus Dadabacteria bacterium; assembly: GCA_023250035.1. Lineage (GTDB taxonomy): Bacteria > Desulfobacterota_D > UBA1144 > Nemesobacterales > CSP1-2 > CSP1-2. The sequence goes on along the minus strand of JAHFBK010000002.1, from coordinate 24,308 downwards.
GAAACTGAACAGTAGTTTTTTCATAGAAGGATTTAAAACCAATCAGTTCGAGAGACCTAATTCTCATTCTTTAAAATTGAATAATATCATATTCATAATAGGTTGTAAATAAATATATACAAATTGATGTGGTGTATTAGTAGAAAACTACTATATATGGTGTCTTACATCACTTCTCAAAGAAATTGGATCAAAACCCGAGTTCTTTCTCTTACATTTTTAAAGTATACAATAAACCTTTACTTATAATCTATGGTCGAGATTAAATTTTGTTCTAAACAATAAAAATTGACTGATAGCTTCGGGTAATAGAATGTTTATGTGCTGCATTTTCCTCCGCCCCCTAAAATCATACTACTTGATTTATCACCCTTGAGGTAGTAAAAGCTTATCATTGATATTGATTTTCGACTCCTGCCTGAGTCTTTGAATCCAGTCCAGATAAAGCTCTTTTTTTCTTTGAGAAAGTTCTTCTTCTCTTAGCTGACCCTTTTCTTCCTCAAACCTTTTGGGATCTGCATCCTGTTCTTCTTTAAGGGACACTATATAAATTTTTTCATCGGTTTCATAGACCTTAGAAGCCAGAGGATTTTTTTTGTCAAGGAAAAACGCATCTACTTTTATCTCATCCGAGTTGATTTCAGGAACACGTTCAAGTCTGGAAAAATAACCTGTCTCCTGCAATTTAAGACCAAAGGATATCGCAGCTTCTTCCAAATTCCCACCATTCATTTTTGCCTTATTAAGTAAATCATTAGCCTTCGCCATAGCAACCTCTTTTGCCTTCATAGACTGAAGGCGCTTACTGATTTCACCCTCTGTCTCTTTCAAGGTCTTTCCCCTAGATGGAACTACCTCAGAAACCTGAATAATGTATATTTTCTCTCCTACTTGAGCAAAGGCCTTTTCTCCTTGTTTAATCGTAAACGCCTTTTCAACCACCTTAGATGGAATATCGTCAAGCTTTTCAGTAACAGAAATTGGACCTACAACTTTTACTTCTCCTAAACCATTTTCATTTGTTATCTCATCGATGGACTTCTTATCAACTGACTCTTTAAGATTTTCATGGAATTCCCTGAATAACGCCTTTCCACCCTCCTTCTTAATATCCACTTCCACCTCGCCTTTTACCTCTGATAGTGGCCGACTTTCATTTTCATTAGATCTAAATTTATCAGGATGTGCTTCGTAATAAGACTTTATTTCTTCTTGAGACACATCCACTCTATTTATAAAATCATCGGGAGATATAATAACGTAGCGAACACTCCTAAGTTCAGATGTTTTAAACTCGCTTTTATTATTTTCATAGTATTTTTTTATCTCTTCCTCATTTGGTGTGTAAGAATCTTTAAAATCTTCAGGTGAGATAGTGACAAAATTAAGATTTACCTTTTCATTACTGATTTTATAGGTATCAAACAGCTCTTCGTCTGTAACGTTAAGTGTTTCAAACATTAGCTTTACTAATTTTTGAGCAAGCAGTTCTTCTCTATAACTTTTCTCGAAATCGCTTACAGATTGATTTAACCTCTGCACTACGAAAGCCCTGTATTCATTAGCGTCAATAAACTGCCCATCTACCTGAAAAACTGGGTTAGACCTTATTGCTTCACTTAGTTCCTCATCAGTTACCATAAAGCCAAGCTCTTTAGCCTTTTGAGAAAGTAGTTGTAAGTCAATGAGTTGATTTAGTGCTGTCATATCAATAAAGTTCTGATTTAAAGCCTCTTCGGGAACACCACTCTCCCGATATTGCGCGCGAAGACGTTCTCTAGTCCTATAGAAATCTAAAAGGGATATCTTATGGCCATTTACGTCCGCAGCAGTCCCTTCAGAAACCCTCCCTCCAAAGCCAAATTTACTGAAGCTAAACCCAAATCCGAAAGCAAAGGTGATCGCAAGAACGATCAAGATCCCCTTTGTAACCCAGGTCTGACCCTTCCTTAACATATCAAGAATCATTATTATTCTCGCCTTTTGTTAATATTTTTATGTAAATCTATACCACTCACCCACAAGTTTCAAGAATTAGAAAGGGATTAGAGGTTAGAAAAAAATAGTCTCTATCATCTAATCCTATTATTTCATTACTCCAGTTAATATTAACCCCATGTATGACTCAGCAGCGTGATAGCAGAATCCTTTTTTGATGCGGAGGTGAGGAAACAAAAAGGCAGCTAAGTTTTGGGCTCAACTGCCTCTCTAGCAATTTCTATTAATAATTGAGTGTCATTTTTTGTATTCGGATTTATTTAATAAAACCCCGGGCATCCACTCCTTAGCTAACTTGTTCAACCGGTAGGTTAACGAGTTTAGACCCCTCCTGGATTGAACCAGCGTAGGAACAGTACCAACCAACAATTTCTTGCCATCTTCTTCAACAAAAACTTTTATCTTCATCCCCTTGTCTATACCTTGCTTAAATGGACAGGTTAAACAAGGTTCAACCCATATCCTTTCAGGGAATCCAGCAAAAAGGTTGAAAACGTAAGACTGATCACTCTCTGCAAGTAGCCTGGCAATATCGCAAAGCCTCTGTGGATTGAATCCTTCTTCAACTAAGTTTATTTCAAAGTTGTATTCACTTATATACCGTGCATATTCACCTAAAACACCTGTTACATAAATCATTAGTGTTTTAGCACTATGGCAGGGATGGACGAAGGCTCGTGCTCTTTTTACATCCCCCTCTTCACCCTCCGGTCTTGCGACTTCGACTGGTCTTCCGTTTGAGTATATCCAAGCATCTAGCTCAGCATACTCACGCATATCGGATATCTCAATTTCAAGCCAGTGGTTAGCTGGGACCTCTATATAGTACCAGTCGTCATCCCAGGGGGTGTCGATAGTAAGATTCAAATGTAAGCCTGTTGCTATCTCTACTGCATCGTCCAAGGAGTCGTTGTCCTCATAGTCGTCCTCAGCAAGACGGTCTGCACCATAAATCTCAACTGTTAAATCGTATAGTAAAATACTTCCCTGTTCGCTAGATATCGCAAGGAAGCTAGTATCTGGAAAGTCAGTTGTGTGTTCAGCCGTTATGTTTCCATCCTCATCAACACTAAAATCAGCAATGGATATAATGTCAGAATCGTAGAGAAATGAATTAACACTTCTACTTAGAAGGCTGCTAATATATACTCCCAATGTATGGCCCGCAGGAACTGAAATAGAAAAGAGGTCCATATCAGATGCTTCGTGAAGAGATAGGTTATAGCGACCGGGACCGATTGTAGCGGCTACGTTGAAGCTATCGTTCGGTTCATAGGAGTCCGGGTCTAGATTGCAGTTAACCGGGTCATCGTGGTCTAAATATAACCATACTAGTTCCCGGTAGGCACAAGCTAGCTGACCTGTCCGGTCAAGAAAGGCATCCCGTATATCTTCTTTAGTCAGTGGGGCATCCGAGGTTGGGCTCAAGCTCGCTAAAGATGCATAAGCCTCTGAGAAGAGGTTATGACCTAGGAGTAGATATATCTTGCCGAGAAAAACGTCGCCTACAACTGAACCGATCAGATATTCTTCGGCGTCGGGGTAGGGTGGTAAATCAGACAGATGCGTAACGGCTGAGCCAGCTTCATCAATCCAGCCTTCTCTTGTTGCCCTCTCCTCACTACTTATAACTCGCTGCTCCACTGCATCATGAGGGGTGTCAAAGTTTTCACTTTGTCCAAGCTGTGCCAGAACTACGAGGGCTATTATGTTTGCTGTAGTCTCAGTAAACCAACTGCTGGAAATACTAGAGGGCACGAAGCTGTGGGTTAGCTCATGGAGAAGAAGCCAGAATTGCCCTTCTACAGTACACCCATGTAGGTCTAAGCATCCTGCTATTCTAACAGTATTAAGAAGCGTATCACTATGGTTGTGACCCAGTTCAATACGAAGCAAGGAATCAACAGGGGAAAATCTTGCAAATTCCTCGATCAGAGGCAGGGCATCTATAGCCAAGTTCAGATAGACAGAGGCTTCATCCTCTCCCCCATCAGGCCAGCATACTTCTACTGTGACAGGGCCGTCACGTAAATCGGTCGAGGCAGAGTCACATCCCTCAAAGGACACCTCGTCAGCCTTACTCGTAGTGGAGATTATCAAAATACATACCAACAAAGCAATAGCACCAGCTAAGATTAAATTAACTGCCGCTGGCTTCATTGAGGCTGCCAGCTTGCTTAACTTCTCGTTTACCCCGTCTTTTAAGTCTTCCATTGTTTCAACCTCATTTTGGTTTTGCATGGTTAGAGTAACATCAACTCAGGAAAAGATTCAAAGGTTTTTAAGCCGATTTTATGCATAAGTTATGGTAATGTAACATCAAAGTTGTACTAAATTTGTTCATTGACAATTCGTCGATTTAAGTTACTTACATCAAAAAAAACAGTCTAATGTCAAAAACAATTTCTCCATGAGTACCCTCAAATAAGCTCATTGCCTATACCCCAGGCTCACAATTCAGTAGATTTCCGGATTTCCACATGCCTACCACTCGGATTAGGCAAACTTTGCCCATAGAAGCTCTCGACCTCCACCTTCAAGCCTCTATCAATCTCTGCTCCCATTTTTTCTAAGTTATGCAGCTCCTACCAAAGCTTTAACCCTTCCCTCTACCTCATTATACTCCTCCTTAGTAAGCCTCTTGAAACTTTAAAATAAGCCTCCTCCCCCTAACGAGCTTCCCAACTATCAAGAAAAACCTCTGCCGAGTCCATTCCCCCATTCGCTTCTTATCCTTTTGTCCTAACACGAGTTCCTTAAATAGGTTCATGAAATTGTATGCTAGCATCACTAAATGAAAGCGCCAAAAGCCGTTGATGCCTATACAAACATTGTGATGTTTTCTTGTCCTTTCCGTTTTTCATGGCTTTTTCCCGCTTTGTTTTTTATCCCATTTTATGCTCGAATCTTTTTCTCTCACAAATAAGAACATATTGCCAATCCAAAAAAATTTTCCTTTTGATTCTGAACCTACCCTCTTCATGCATTATCATGAATAATTTATACTAATTAAGTAATGGTATATGTTTTTTCACAAGGTGAGAAACTAGTAAAGATAGCCAGGAAGGTAGTAGAAGATGAGCTTTTTAATAAAAAACCTGATATCCCAGAGTGGTTCACTAAGGAGTTTCAAGAAAATCGCGGCGTTTTTACAACCATTAGAACATCACCTGAATCTGAACTTAGAGGGTGTACTGGCTTTCCTCTTCCAACCCAGTCCCTTTGGAAGGCGCTAATTAAATCTTCACTACAGTCTGCTTTCAGCGATAATAGATTTCCACCCCTTTCTATCCATGAGTTAGAAATGGTCACCTTTGAGGTCACGATTCTCACAACACCCGAAAGGCTTATGGTAGAATCACCAGAGGAATACATAAATACTATAGAGATTGGGAAAGATGGAATCCTGATAAGATTTGGGGTTTATTCCGGTATTCTTCTTCCCCAGGTCCCTCTAAAAGAAAAGTGGGATGTGGAAGCCTTCCTCAATGCTGTATGCTATAAGGCTATACTTCCTATAGATAGCTGGCGGAATTTAAAAACCGAGGTTTACAGATTTCAAGGAAAAACATTTGGAGAAAAATACCCTAGGGGAGAGATCGTAGAACATAAGGAACTAGTTAGCATTGGCTAAATCAAGTCATAATTTCTGACCTGATCCCTTTAATAATACTCTTCAACGAATGGCTAATTTCAACCTTATATTCGTGTATCTCATCTATCTTTTTTAAATCATCAGGAAGCCCTTTAAGGTTCTCCAAGAATCTATCCCTTATCTTGGGAAGCGAAGGAGGATCGTAGATTATATTTCCGTTCTCCACCACCTTTATCAAAAGTGGATAGTAGTCTCCTGAGTTAGGTTTTCCTCCCTCTTCAGTTATCACGTCTTTTCGAAATCTCCCATCTTCTCCAAGGATCCTAAACACGGATTTCTTTCCTGGAAGTGTTACTTTACCCTTTGAAAATTTCATCCTGGGTCCTAGGTTGTCCTCTACGAGCTTATATACACCGCCGAGTGCAGGGGCGTCCCTCGATGTCCCCATATCCGTTCCTACACCGAATACATCTGCGCTTCCTCCTTTTTGGATTATCTCCTTTATACGGTATTCATTTAGATCACCACTTAACATAATCCTTACGTAACCTAGTCCTGCATCATCAAACATTCGTCTAACCCTCTTAGAAAGTCGAGCCAAATCACCCGAATCTATTCTTACACCCCTAAGTTTTTGACCCTTCCTCGCCATCTCCTTTCCAACAATGATTGCGTTCCTGGCACCTTCTATTACATCGTATGTATCAATAAGGAGTACCGAGTTTTCAGGAAAATCGCGAACGAATTCTCTAAAAGACTCGATCTCAGATTTATAAGACATTACATAAGAATGAGCCATTGTTCCGTGAACAGGGATGCCAAATTCCTTTCCGGCAAGCACATTCGACGTACCAACACATCCAGCTATGTACGAGGAACGCGCTACCTTCATCGCCGCATCCGTCCCATGATCCCTTCTAGGAGAAAAATCCACAACCTGACGACCCTCAGCAGCAATCACAACCCTCGCAGCCTTTGAAGCGATAACAGACTGGAAATTAAAGGTGTTTAGTAGAAATGTTTCTACTATCTGTGCTTCTATCCTGGGAGCCGTGACTACAATAGCTGGCTCGCTTGGAAAGTAGATCTCCCCCTCGGGAATTGCATAAACAGTGCCTGTAAAGCGAAAATTCTTTAGGTAACTTAGAAAATCTTCACTGAGCATATTTAATGTTCGTAGATAATGAATCGAATCATCTGTAAAACGCATTATACCTAAGAAATGGACAATATCTTCTAGCCCAGCGCTTACTAGGAATGACCTGCTCTCTGGAAGATGACGTATAAAAAGATCAAATGTCGCCTCTTCATTTCTTTTGCCTCTTAGATAACTATCAGCCATAGTAAACTCGTAAAGGTCTGTAAGAAGCGCCATGTTGTCTTCGCCAACCCATCCAAAATGAAGCTTTTTATTCATTGTCGTGATTAAAGGAAGAGATTCTTACAAATTTAGCTTACGTGGATTTTTATATCAAACCTAATAGTAGAGCGATTATAGAAGTAGACGCTTAACGCATCGTAAAATAGTGTAATTTGCAGGAACTTATCACCTCTTGAAATTATTTATAGCAAACACAAAAAAATCCCTGTAAATTTTTTAGGGATGAGATTCGCTCTTGTACCTGTAAAGGACCTATCAAAGGCAAAGGAGAGACTTTCTCCAATCCTTTCTCAAAGTGAAAGAACAGATCTCGCCTATGCTATGTTAGAGGACGTGCTTATAGCACTGAGAGGCTCAAGACTATTAGACCGCATCTTAGTTGTAACCTTGGATGAAAATGCTATTAAACTCGCTGAGAGCTTAGATATAGAAGTAATTAAAGAAACTAAACAAAATGGAGAAAGCGAATCGGTAGACTGGGCTTCTATCATTTGTAAGGAGATGGGTGCGGAATCAGTTCTAGTTATCCCTGGGGACGCTCCACTTATAACAGCAGAGGATGTGGATTTTATTCTAGAGAAGGAGAAACCCCTTCATTCAGTTATTCTAGTCCCTGCTAGAGATGAACTCGGAACAAACGCAATCCTTAGAAAACCACCTGACGTGATTCCATCTCGATTTGGATACGACAGCTTTAAAAAACATATTGAAGAAGCACGAAAGAGAAATATCCCATACGAAATACATAAACTTCCCAGAGCGGCGCTCGACATAGACGAACCTGAGGATCTATCACTTTTTGCATCACAAAAGAGTCCTACAAAAACCTATAGAGAGCTAGAGAAAATAGGGTATGTCAAATCTAGTTAATTAATTCTTTTCTCTTCTGTAGGAGTTGCTTCCAGCCGCGACTCAGCCCCACGCCAACCCTGTCCTGAGCCCTGAGCTTTGTCGAAGGGTCGAAGGGATGGCACTCCTACTTCACCATTTATGTATATTGGCCATGCGGGTTTGATATTACTCAAAGAGCTTCTAAAGGGTTTTAATTGACAAGAGGGGTCTAACCATTAAACTCTTTCTCCCATGATTCAGGGAAATTTTATTCCTATTAATTTCCTTGGTCTTGATGAAAACAGCTCAGGATTTGAGACATCAAAGGTCGTTATACTTCCTGTACCTTTTGAGAGAACGGTATCGTTTGGAAGAGGGACATCAAGGGGACCCTCCTCTATAATTTACTCATCAAGATGCCTGGAGCTTTACGATGATGAACTCGGATGCGACCCTTATACCTGTGGAGTCCATACACTTGCAGAGCTTGAATGCGGTTCTGTTGACCCTGCTCATATGGTAAGCGCAGTTAGTGAGGTCTGCTCTCAACTACTTGGATTAAATAAGTTCATAATTACCTTAGGCGGCGAGCATTCGATTACTCTGGGAGCCATAAAAGGACACAAGACATGTTTCAAAGATTTCTCTGTTTTAAATCTTGATGCACACTGTGATTTGAGAGATTCATATGAGGGAACTCCTTTTAACCACGCATGTGTTATGAGAAGGGTTTTAGAAGAGGGATATAATGTAGTCGAGGTTGGTGTAAGAAGTTATTCAAAAGAGGAAGCTGAGTTTATCAAAGGGAATAAAAATCTAAAAGTCATTCACGCAAGAGAAATCTTTAAAAGCAAAAATCAAGAATGGATGGATGAGGTTATATCTAGTCTTCTTCCACAAGTTTATATAAGCGTTGATATTGATGTATTTGATCCATCCTTTGTTCCTTCAACAGGCACACCAGAGCCCGGAGGGTTAGGTTGGTATGACGTTACTGAGCTTATTAAAACAGTGTTTAAAAAAAGAAAGGTTATTGGTTTTGATATAATGGAACTTGCACCATTCTCAGGACTACTTGGTCCCGATGTGCTTGCAGCAAAGCTTGCATATAAAACTATAGGTTATAAGTTCAGTAAAAAATAGGGGCGCGTTGAGACGTGCCCCTACTGAATTAATATTCATCCATGCCCATATGGGGGTGTCCGTGCATGCCTTCTTTCTTTTCCTCTTTGGGCTTTTCAGCAACGAGAGCCTCTGTTGTAAGTAGAAGTCCTGCTACACTTGACGCATTCTGTAGCGCAACTCTTGCTACCTTCGTTGGATCCAGTATCCCTGCCTCTACTAAATCACAATACTCTAACCTCGCTGCATCAAACCCAAATGAACCCTTCCCCTCCTTTATCTTCTCTACCACTATTGATCCATCCCAGCCTGCGTTATCGGCGATCATTCTAACTGGGTCTTCAAGCGCTCTTTTAACAATGTTAACACCTGCTTTTTCCTCTTGGTCTTCTATCTCGAGTGCATCTAGCATCTTTATAGCCCTTATATATGTTACTCCTCCCCCTGGCACTATCCCCTCTTCCACCGCTGCCCTCGTCGCATGTAAAGCATCCTCTACCAATGCCTTCTTATTCTTCATCTCAGCCTCTGTTGCCGCTCCTACCCTTATCACCCCTACCCCACCTGCCAATTTTGCAAGCCTCTCCTGAAGCTTCTCCCTGTCGTATTCACCTGTCGTCTCATCAACCTGAGCCTTTATCTGCCTAATCCTCCCCTCTATCTCTGCCTTCTTCCCCGCTCCACTTATTATAGTCGTATTATCCTTGTCTATCACTACCTTCTTAGCCCTCCCTAAATCCTTAACTGTCGCATTCTCTAGCTTCATCCCCGCCTCCTCTGCTATTACCTTTCCCCCAGTTAATATCGCTATATCCTCAAGCATCGCCTTCCTTCTATCTCCAAACCCTGGCGCCTTTATAGCAGCACACTTGAGTGTCCCCCTAATCTTATTCACTACCAGAGTGGCTAGTGCTTCGCCCTCTACATCCTCTGCCATAATGATTATAGGTTTGCCACCTCTAACTACCTCTTCAAGAAGTGGAAGGAGGTCCTTCATCACTGAAATCTTCTTATCGTGTAACAGTATGTAGGGCTCGTCAAGCTCAACGACCATCTTCTCTGGATTCGTTACTAAATATGGGCTCAGATACCCCCTGTCAAACTGCATACCCTCTACTACCTCCATTGTAGTCTCTAGACTCTTCCCCTCCTCTACCGTTATCACCCCATCCTTCCCTACCTTTTCCATTGCGTCTGCAATAATATTTCCTATCGTTTCATCCCCATTTGCAGAAACAGTGGCAACTGAGGCAATCTCCTTTCTCCCCTTTACCCCCTTGCTGAGCTTTCTTATCTCCTCAAGTACAGCCTCAACAGCCTTATCAATACCCCTCTTTAGCTTCATAGGATCATGCCCTGCTGCAACCAATTTTATACCGTCACGGAAGATAGCCTGAGCAAGCACGGTAGCAGTGGTTGTGCCATCACCTGCCACGTCGCTTGTCCTCGATGCTACCTCTTTTACCATCTGTGCGCCCATATTTTCAAACCTATCTTCAAGCTCTATTTCCTTCGCCACGGTAACACCGTCTTTCGTAACAACGAGAGCGCCGAAGTTCTTATCAATTAAAACGTTCCTACCCCTTGGACCTAAGGTTGCCTTTACTGCATTTGAAAGCTTATCCACACCCCTTAGAACTGACTCCCTTGCTGCATAGCCAAATGCGATTTGTTTAGCTGCCATTTTTTTAACTCCTCCTTAAAAATTTATTCTTCGATTATAGCCAAAACCTCATTTTCATCTAGGATTATATAATCCTCACCCTCGAGTTTAATCTCTGTTCCCCCATATTTGCCAAAGAGTATCCTGTCTCCTTTCTTCACCGCTAATGGAACAACCTTACCATCCTCTAGAATCCTACCTTTACCAGTAGCTACTACCTTTCCCTCCTGTGGCTTTTCCTTGACAGTATCCGGAATGACAATTCCGCCCTTTGTCATCTGGGGGGCATCTATTCTTTTGATTAAAATCTTATCGTGAAGTGGTCTTACATTCATGGTTTTACCTCCTGGATTGGTATATAAATGGAATTAGCACTCTAGTTAGATGAGCGCTGAGTATAAGATATGCATCAATCCCGAAGGTGTCAAGAGTAATAATGACGTAGGATGCTATCTATTTACAAACCTATTCAAGAAAAGGTCAGTTTAAATAAGGTTGACCTAAATCTCGATATATATGGATAGAACCCCGATCTCACTACCTTAATGTATTGTGTTAGCTGGTATAAGCATTAACTCCCATAGCGAAAGCAAAACTGCTTCTTGTTCAGAAAGTTTTGGAAGTTTTCCAGCCAATATTTCCTGGCTGTATTTATTTGCGAATTCTTGAAAATCGTTAAATTTTACATCTAGTGGGTTTCTCGAAGAATCGTGAAACACCACGTGGAAACCCTCCGCAGTTTGTATAGCTGTATAGCCATCAAATTGTTTGTCCATATCTTATCACCTTAACTTTCAATATAATCATTAAATATTCGTTTTAAAGTGGAAATTTTTTAATCTCGTTCGTACTGATAAGGAATCTTTGATGCAGGATGCGCACTTAAATTATGTGTACACGCTTCTAGATTTTGGTAGGGTTTGGGTTTGCACAATGGCACAATAACCAAGATAGTTAATAAAAATAATTCACAATCCAAGACCCTGCCCACAATCTACTATTATTATCAAATTATTTGCATCGAATATCATGAATGCTATAATTTGCATAAAAAGCTTTAATTCAGATTAAAACCTTCTAATAGAAAAATATGATCAATGAATACGAAATCTTTCATAATCCGCCAATAACTGAAGCCTTGATAGATATACGAGTTACCCTTCCAAAGGAAGTAAACCTTAATACTGTTGGTGAATTTCATGAGGAAGTTAAAACCCGTTTCCCCCAAAAAGAAGAAAAATTTCATTTGAAAACTCAATTTGAACTAAAACCTGGTATTGGGCCACAAATTTCTGAACACTCGGGAGCAATAGAGGGATATCTTTTTCGTTCTTCTGATAATACAAAAGTTGTTCAATCCAGATTAGATGGCTTTACATTTAACAAATTAAAACCGTATGAAAATTGGGAGGTTTTTAGTACCGAGGCAAGAGAGCTCTGGAACTACTATGTCAAGATTGTCAAACCTAAAAATGTAACTAGACTAGCCCTGCGTTATATTAATCGGATTGAAATACCACTTCCTATAAAAGATCTTAAAGAATATATACTAACAGTTCCTGAAATTGCTCCTGGGATACCGGATGCTCTAACTCAGGTTGTGATGAGATTAGTAATACAAAATAAGGAATTAGAATCTGAGGCGATTATAATAGAAGCAACCGAATCTCCAGAAGTAAAGAACGATCAACAATTATTACCATTGATATTTGATATCGATGTATTTAAAATTGTAACGTTAGATCCCGCGGATGAAGAAATATGGAATATTATGCTGAGATTGCGAAAATTTAAGAATGATATCTTTTTTAAGAATTTAACAAATAAAACAAAGGAGTTGTTTAAATGAGTGGAGTCGCAATTAATTATTCTCTTACTTCTGGAGGCAATCAATCAGCTGGGATTAGTATAGAATCTTACTTTATTTTAAAAAAAATGTCAGAACTTGCTGAACATTTTTGTTTCCCTGCATCAAGACAAAGCACTAAAGAAAAATTTTACACCTTAATGAGAACTTGGAAAAAAGAAGTGTTATTGCTATCATCAACTACAAAAATTGTTACTCATCCATCTTACCAACGTATAATAGGTATGGGACAAGATGTTATTCCTTTGATCCTTAGAGAATTTGAGCGTGAACCTAATCACTGGTCCTGGGCTCTTAGAGCCATTACAGGGGAGGATCCCGTGGCTTTAGAAGATCGAGGTAATCTCATGAAAATTAGAGAAGCTTGGTTAAAATGGGGTAAAGAGCACGGATATATTGAATAATAATGAATGATCGGGGTTATTGCGCGTAGTCCTGAAACACCAACTTATAATTGCATTGCTTTGTCAGCCGGGGATGACACTCGATGGTGGTGGCCTGCAGGTGACTCATATTGGCCAAAAGGTATTTCAAAAGATGTAACCTTAGAAGTTTTTATACAGGCTTTTTCTACTCTAGATTACGTGCCTTGTGATAATTACGAACTTGATTCTTGTTTTGAAAAAATTGTAATTTTCGTTGACGATAATGGGGAACCAACTCATGCCGCACGACAATTGGAAAATGGTAAATGGATCAGCAAACTAGGACAATATATCGATGTCGAGCATGAATTAAATATTTTAAGAGATTATGTTCTCAGTTTGGATAAAAATACAGACTACGGATACCCAGCTATAATACTAAGGCGTCCAAAAAAATTACATAGGTAGTCACTCTTCCCTATTTAATTCTTAAATCTTACATAAGTATCCTTTAGCACTTACTTCTAGTAGATATGATTCTATTAAACTTAATATTAAAGACCAAAGGAAAAGAAGGGGTCAGTTCTTGGCTTTATATCAAGGAGAGAAAATGAGATCAGGTCTTGAAATATAAGGTTTTCATATATTCTACTCCTCTGGTCTAATGCCAAAGAATTGAATAACTAAGTAAAACACATTTTTGAGATTCGGAAGATTGTGGGATTGTATTATGATACGATAATCTTGATTAAGAAAAATGTACGATTAAAACCCTGACCGTATTCTCAACCTAATAATTCACTTCAAAGGCGTTCTTCAAGATTCTAGCCATTTCATTCGTAAGATCAACCGAGACTATGTCAAAGCGCAAATCTTTTGATTTGATTTTCTTTTTTTCTAGATACACATAAGCCGCAGCCAAGAGTCTTCGCTGTTTCCAACTTGTAACAGCCTCTTCCGGCAGTCCAAAGTTTTCAGATGAACGGGCTTTAACCTCTATGAAGCAAACAACCCCCTTTTGCTCAGCGATGATGTCTATCTCACCCTGCTTGCATCTAAAATTTTTCTCGATAATGCGGTATCCATCCTTTTTTAGAGCCTTGGATGCTATATCCTCACCCATTTGTCCGAGGGATTTTTTATCGATCATAATTAATTACCTAACCACTAATTAGCACGAATTTACACTAATAGTAAAATGATATATGATGTGTCGTTCACGATACATGATTCTTCTTGCATCTTGCATCATTCATTCTCTAACTTACCTTTAATCTCAGCTAGCTTAGAGAGTGCTTCGAGCGGGGTCATAGAATTAGGATCGAGTTTGTTAATCTCCTCTAAAACCTCATCACCTATTTCATCTTCCTTCTTCTCAAAAAGTCCAAGCTGTCCGCCGCGAATAGCACTTCCAAGATTAGATTCCGCTTTCTCAAGCTTGAATAGAACCTCGCGCGCAGTCTTAAGAACCCTTTCAGGAACCCCTGCTAGCCTTGCTACCTGAATTCCATAGCTATGGCTAGCCGCGCCTGGAATGAGCTTTCTTAGAAACACGACCTTTCCCTTGTCCTCTTTTACAAAGACATTGTAGTTCTTAACCCTTCGTTTTGTGATGGCAAGCTGGGCAAGCTCATGGTAATGTGTAGCAAATAGGGATCTACATCCTAAATCGTGGAGGAATTCTCCTACAGCCCACGCAATACTCATCCCATCGAATGTGCTTGTTCCCCTCCCTATTTCATCAAGCACCACTAGACTTCTTTGCGTGGCATGTCTCAGGATGTAAGCGGTCTCTACCATCTCCACCATGAATGTTGATTGTCCCCGTGCTAGATTATCAGAAGCACCAACGCGTGTGAATATCCTATCTACAATTCCAATCCTTCCCTCCCTTGCTGGAATAAAGCCTCCAATCTGAGCCATAAGAACTATTAGCGCAACCTGACGAATGAGAGTGGACTTCCCAGCCATATTAGGACCAGTTATTATGAGAAACTGGTTTTCTTCTGTGTCTAGCGTTATGTCATTTGATACAAATCTTTCCCCTAGATCCATCCTTTCCACAACAGGATGCCGGCTTTCCCTAAGGTCAATAATCCCTGAGTCGCTTACATCAGGTTTAGTGTAATTGTATTTATCAGCAACCTCTGCGAGAGAAGAAAGGACATCAAGCTCAGCTATCAGCGAAGCAGTCTGTCTTATTCTCTCTGATTCCTTCGCTACCCTTTCCCTTATCTCGTTAAAAAGATCCCTTTCAAGTTCTAGAATCTTCTCTTCAGCCCCAAGAATCTTTTCTTCATACTCCTTAAGCTCAGGAGTAACAAACCTCTCCGCATTTACCAGCGTCTGCTTTCTAATATAATTCTCCGGAACTAGATGAAGGTTCGGTTTTGTAACCTCGATGTAATAACCGAATACTTTATTGTATCCGACCTTAAGCGAGTTGATCCCTGCTAATTTCCTCTCTTTCGTCTCAAGCGCTGATATCCACCTCTTTCCGTCGCGCCTTGTAACCCTAAGCTCATCAAGCTCACTGTTAAAACCGTCCTTAATTATTCCTCCATCACGAGAAGAAATCGGAGGCTCATCAACTAACGAACTCTCTAGTAGTTCCCTTATATCAGCTAAATCGTCAAGAACATCCCTAATTCTAGCAAGTGGTGTGGACTGAAAGTCGCTCAGAATACCTTTTATATTAGAGATAAAATATGACGAATCCCTGAGTGCTCCTAGGTCCCTAGGTCTTGCGGAGGTAGTAGATATTCTCCCAATAAGCCTTTCTATGTCGCTTATCTCTTTTAAGGCGCCCCTGACCATTTTTCTAAAGCTTGGTTTTTCTTTGAGTTCTTCAACGGCATTGAGCCTTTCTCTAATCTTTTCTATATCTATAAGCGGATAATTTATCCACTTCTTAAGAAGTCTCCCTCCCATTGCCGTTAGTGTCTCATCAAGAACCCATAAAAGTGAACCACTTTCTGATTCACCCCGAATTGTTCTAACAATCTCGAGGTTTCTCTTTGTAGATTCGTCAACTAAAAGATAATCGGTAGTTTGATAATATAATGGATCCTCTAAGGGAGGCTTATCTTCTATCTGGATTTCTTTGAGATAATGAACAAGTGCCCCACAAGCGGCAATTGATTCCGGGTGATTCTCAAGCCCAAAGGCTTCTAATGTTTTCGAGGCTAATTTTTCCTCTAAAAGCTCTCTCGCTCTATCCAAATCCCAGATGTATGAATCGATTCTAGTAAGAAGAGGATCCCAACCGAGTGAAAAAAAGGAAGACAGTTCATCATTTTGATAAAGTTCTTCCGTAAGAAGAATCTCTTTAGGTTCAAGATGAGCAAGTTCGTCTAAGAGTTCATCAAGGGTAGAAAACGAAGTTGTCCTGAACTCACCAGTAGATATATCAGCATATGAAAAACCGTAAGATTTCCCATCGAAGTATATACTTGCAAGGAAATTATTTGATTTAGAATCGAGCTTCTCCGTATCAAGAATAACTCCAGGTGTAAGAATTCTGATAACCTTCCTTTCAACAATCCCCTTTGCAAACTTAGGGTCCTCTACCTGTTCGCATATGGCTACCTTATGACCGTGTTGAAGGAGTTTCGCAACGTAAGGCTCAGCGCTATGGTATGGAACACCACATAGTGGAACAGAATTTTTCTCAGATTTATTTCTAGAGGTAAGGGCAATGCCAAGAATCTTTGACGCTGTCTTAGCATCTTCAAAAAACATCTCGTAGAAATCCCCTAGGCGAAAAAAGAGTATGGCATCCGGGTATCGCTTTTTAATCTTCATGTACTGCTTAATCATAGGTGTATCTACAGGCATGGCTAGAATGATTATAGCAACTTAAGCAACCGCTCTCAATTGCTTAAATGCAGATGTATACACTAAAACAATAATTATCATGCTGTTTACTGTATGAATGGCCTTCTCTAAGTAGCAATGCTGATTATGATTCGCTTCTTCAGCTTGCAGAGATTTAAGGAATTAAGGGTGTATATTTATTTGGGGTTTTAGTTATTATTTTGCATGAATGTTCAATGAAGATTCAACGCAAGCATACTATAGAAACCCTCAAAATTAAAACTTTTCTGGGAGGAAGTAAATGGCTGTAAAAACCCAAAGTATGAAAATCGAAACAAAGGGAGAAACAGATTTAATTGATATAACTCGAAAGGTAGAAAACTTCGTTAAAGATTCTGGAATCACCTCTGGTATTGTTACTGTATTTGTACCCGGCTCTACCGCTGGGATTACAACAATTGAATATGAAAGCGGAGCTATAAGGGACTTTCAAGGAGCCATCGAAAGAATTGCACCAAAGAATATTCACTATGACCATGATGCAAGATGGGGTGATGGAAATGGATACTCTCACATTAGAGCCGCACTCCTCGGGCCTTCTATAAGTGTCCCGTTCTCATCATCAAGGCTTCTCCTAGGTACATGGCAACAGATAGTGCTTGTTGACTTTGACAATAGGTCAAGAAGGAGGGATGTAATCCTTCAGATTATAGGTGAATAATTGTAGGGGCAGACCTGTGTGTCTTCTCTGATAAGGGGCGAACACAGTTCGACAATGCTCACTGCAGGCTAGGTTCGCTCCTACCCATTCATACAAACTTTACTGAAAACTCTTGAGGCTTATATCTCATGTTTAAATTAATTATAAGTGGTGTAATGGCTTCTATCATCATCGAAGCTTCAAGAGATCCTGCATCAAGGGCCCTTAAATTAGGCATTTCCTCCGTTAGTCGTTTTACCACAGCCTTTGCCTCTTCATCATCTCCACATATAACAACGTCATACTCTAGAACGTGATCTATCTTTCTTAGTTCCTTTGCAGGAAGGTTATGATAAGCAGAAACCAGTTTTACCGTATTAGGCAAGGCCTCTTTTATCTCTAGCGCTGCAGAACCTTGTGGTGGAGGAGAATAAACAAAAACCTTCCCCTTGTTAACCATTGGTACAACTGGGGAAATCACAATCTGATTTGTAAAGCTGCTTTGGATTTGACGTATAGTTGATGTTGCATGTTCAAATGGCAAGCTAATCACAATAATCTCGGCCGCAAAGGCAGCTTCGGCATTAACCATACCTTCTATGCTTGAATTAATTCCGAGTTTAAATAGTATATCTCTATACTCTGATGCGATCCCCTTTGCCTTTTCATCGCTTCTTGAGCCTATAAAAATCTTGTGTCCCACCTTTGACCAACGGAGCACGAGTCCTTCTGCTATATCACCAGTACCACCTAAGAGTGCAATTTTCATATTTGCTTTCTCCTACGATATTTTAAGTTGGATTTATTTTAACTAATGGTATTAAAGAGTAATATAGAAATTGAATAAGAGTAGCTTTTGTAACTTCATTTAATTAAATCATTAGAACTTTTGTTTAAAATACCAGAAGAAAAAAAACTTGTCAGTAGAAATGAATGCAGGATCCCTCTCTTCATCATATTGCCTACTATGCTTTGGTATAGAAAAAAAGGGAAGGCCTCCAAGAAGCGCTCTGGAGTTAACATTTTTTCTTGAATCGAGCCATTTTAGCCAATCGAATTCCTCTACTGTCCATATGATATTAGAGCCTAAAAGCTGTTCTAATTCCCACTCCTCAGATATGTCAAGCATCAAGTCATCAAATGTACCGTTTTTTAAGAATATAAAACCATATGGGAATAACTCATTGTTATTATTAGACAGACTGTTGCCATTCCCGTTCGTATTATTAATTTCACCTGGATAGACAGATGACACAGTAGTTACAAAAATTAAAAAAATTATAAAAGTAAGTACTCGCATCTTAGTAGTCAGATTTAAAATTTTAACATAGTCAAAATTGTATATTCAAGATTATTTCCTGTTATCTTGTTCTCCCTTTGCCATCCTGGGCCTTTCCTGACCAAGGTGCAGTAAACCGTCTACAGTAATGGTAGAGAAGCCTGTATTTTTCCTTATTCTCTTGGGTATCATTAAACTTATTGTAGCACTCAAAACATGCAACTTTACCATCAAAGTGCCTGTCACGAAAATTTCCTTCTAATACCGGAGCCCCGCAGAACCGGCATCTCTCTGCCTTCATATTAGATCCCTCTCGACAATATATTGCTTTTTTCTTTTATCAGGAATTTTATACTCCTAAAATAATTCCCCTCATTTTGTGCTTAACATTAAGCATTAATGAAATAGATTTTATCGTCCATAAATTCGAACTAACGGAGCCCCTAAGCTCTTTGAAGAACCAGAGAATAGCTATTATTTAATTATGAACTATTCTAATTAATAACTCAATCCCTATCAGAAATAAGGATAACCCGGTTTTATTGGAAAAGGATTTACCAAAGAGAAATAATTGCTAAAAGCTACAACACACACATTAAACTTTGTTTAACTGCTTAACCAAGACATGCTGCATAATCATTCAACAGAGGGAAATCAAGAACTCAAGCAAGACCCGGTTAAACTCGTCTGCCTTCTCTTGCATCATAAAGTGTCCTACATCCTTAATAACATGGAATTTTGAATCTTCGATTCTATTGTGCAAATATTCACCATATTTTACCGGAGTTAATATGTCTTCTGTTGCAGAAATAATTAGAGTTGGAACCTTTATCTTCTCGACCTCATTCGTAAAATCAAACTCATCACATGCTATAAAATCCAGGTGTACAACTGATTGTGGGGTTCTAAGAATTCCGTTTACAAACCTTCTCTTTAGATCCTCGGGCGATGAGCTTCCAAAGGCTCTTGTCGGGGCAATTTTGCAGTATGCCTCGTAGTTGTTTTTAACGGCTTCTAGGGTTTCCTTAGCAACACGGAGCCTTGCTCCGGTACCTGCTAGAACACAAGCAAAGACCGTGTCGGGATAATCAATCGTAAAAACCTGTGCTATACCACCGCCCATCGAGTGTCCTACAAGTATGAGTTTCTCTAAAGCAAGAGTGTCAGTAAAATCCTTTATGAAGCCGCTGTATTCTTTAATGCTACTCAAACCGCTTCCCTCGGACTTACCGTGCCCGGGAAGATCTAGGATAAAAAGATTAAACCTTGAGTGTTTTTTTAATTCATCTACTTGATATTCCCAAGTGAGACTGCTCTGTCCCGCACCGTGAATCATTAAAATGCTCGGACGTGACTTCTCTAAAGCTTCTCCTGCGATATAGTTTATTTTTAACCCTTTGACGAAAGCGCTAAGCATGCCTGCTAATATCCCTGCAACTTACGTAGAGACGCAATTAATTGCGTCTCTACATTAATTAAAAAACATAGGAGATTGAGCAATAAGGCTTTTTAGTAACAATTAATTAGAAAATCTTTTCATAAACGAATCCAATTTATCCTTATTTACACCCTTAATTTTCAAAATCTTTATTCTCGATGTCTCTCCTCTAACTATCTTAACGTATGATTTTGAAACTCCGAGCGCTCTCGCAATGATCTCTATAAGCCTCTCATTCGCTTTCCCATCTTCTGGGGGAGCAGTGACTTTCACTTTGAATCTGCCATTCTGAAGTCCGAAAATCTCATCACATGATGATTTAGGTTGAACCCGAACTTCGATCGTTACCTCAGATTCTTCCTTTGAATAAGACATCTAAGGGATCCCTGCCTTTAACTTAAATGCAAGTTCTGTTATGGTTTCAACTAGAAATTGATCTAAAAATACAATTAGCACGAGAACCAAAATCGGTGATACATCAATTCCACCCAGGGACGGAACAATTCTCCTTACATATCCAAGCACTGGTTCAGTTGCCCTATAAAGGAAACGGACAATCGGGTTATATGGATCAGGGCTTACCCATGAGATTATAGCCCTTATAATCACAATCCACATATAGACATTAAGCAAATAGTGAAGCACTATCGCTAAGGCTCCAACAAGATTCCCAAGAACAAACATTACTTTCCCTCCTTGGATAATTCTTTTGAACGTCTAGTAGCAGCTTGAACAGCAGAGATAACACTCCCCCTTAAGCCACCCACCTCCAGTTCATGAATCCCTTCAATCGTTGTACCACCAGGAGACGTAACCTTATCCTTAAATTCTGCAGGATGAAGTCCGCCTTCGAGCACCATTTTAGCAGTACCATAAACAGTTTGAGCAGCGAGTTTAAGGGCCATATTTTTTGTGAGCCCCATCTTAACTCCTCCATCGGATAGGGCTTCTATAAACATAGCTACATAAGCCGGACCACTACCGCTTAAACCTGTAACAGCATCAAGAAGGTCTTCGTGTTCAACAACATCTACAGTCCCTACAGATTCAAAAATTCTTCTAATGCTATCTTTCTCTTTTTGGTTTATTTGAGAGTTGAAATATAGAACTGAAGCTCCTGTAAGCACAATTGCAGGTGTATTAGGCATCACACGAACTATTTTCATTTTCTTTTTTATTGCTTCGGAAATATAAGAAGTGGTTATGCCCGCCGCAATAGAGATAAGAACCTTTTTAGATGTCAACCCTCCCTTTATCTCACTTATAACCCTACCAATCATATTTGGTTTTAGAGCGAGTACAATCAGATCAGAGGATTTCACAACCTCCTTATTTTTAAGTGTAGTCTTGACTCCATAAAGAGAGGATATAAGATGCAATCTCTCTTGTATGACATCACTCAATATTATTTGGTCCCTTGTAAATGCACCGTATGTAAGTAACCCCTTTACAAGAGCCTCAGCCATGTTTCCTGCGCCTATGAAACCGATCTTTTTCATCTCATACTCCTGATTTTGCTATTTAGCCACAGAGGACACAGAGAGAAGAAAAAATGAAAATTTTATTTTTTAAATCTTTTCTCAGTGTTCTCAGTGCTCTCTGTGGCTAATGTTTTATTCCACTCTTGGTCCAAAGATCGCTGTTCCAATTCTAACAATTGTTGCTCCTTCTTCGATTGCAACCTCAAAATCCCCGCTCATCCCCATGGAAAGCTCGCGAAGACCCGGAAATCTACCTTGAAGCTTGTCTCTTAATTCTCTTACATTTCTGAAATATGGTCTTGTCATTTCAGGGTTATCAAAAAAGGGAGGCATTATCATAAAACCCTTAACTTCTATTTGAGGGAACCTCCTTAACTCAAGCAAAAAATCTTCAATTTGATCAAACTTAACTCCTCCCTTTGCTTCTTCGTTAGTATTTAGTTCAATAAGAACAGAAACCTTAGTTTCGATTTTTTCGGCTCTTTTATTTATCTCCTCGGCTATAGAAACGCTATCAAGCGAATGGATAAGCTTAACTTTATCCAAGATGTATTTCACCTTATTTCTTTGCAGGCGACCTACAAAATGCCACTCAACCTTCTTACCAACAGCTTTTTCAACCAAGTCGTATTTATCTCTAAACTCCTGAGCATAATTTTCCCCAAAGCTTTTAATGCCGCACCGAGCTGCCTCAATAACACTTTCTGCTTCTATTCCCTTTGACACGGCAACAAGTTTTATTTCCCCTACACTTCTTTGAGCTTTAAGAGCCGCTATTTTAATTCTCCTTCGGACCCTTTTTAGGTTTTGAGCTATATTCATCTTCACTAAAGAGTTTTAATATCCCAAGCTTTGTCAGTGCACCGACAAGCTGAGCTAGGGGAAGTCCAACTACGTTTGTGTAAGAGCCGTGTATTTCCTGAACCATAAATGCCCCAATGCCTTGCACCCCGTAAGCCCCTGCTTTATCCATTGGCTCTTTGGTGTTAATGTAACCTTCTATCTCCCACGGTGCAAGGATTTTAATCTTAACCCTACTTTCTACAAATTCCCTATGCAAAACCTCCATCTTTGGCTTCACGATTGAAAATCCTGTTATGACCCTATGTTCTCTTCCCGAAATTTTCTTCAATATAAATCTTGCCTCTTCTTCGTCCCTGGGCTTACCAAGTATCTCTCCATCTATCACAACAATAGTATCCGCTCCAATGACAACACAATCCGAATTTAGACTTCTAGCTGCAGCTAAGGCTTTTTCTATAGAGGCTCTTAATGCAAAATCCCTTGGAGATTCACCTTCACGTGGAGTTTCGTCCACCAAACTTGGTATAACCTCAAATCTTATTCCGAGTTTTTCTAGAAGCTCCCTTCTTCTAGGAGAAGATGAAGCCAAAATTATTTTGAGGGGTATATTAATGAATCAAACTCCCAAATCTGACCTAATCATGAGAAGTGTCATTATATCCCTTCTTGTTATGATCCCAACTAGTTTTTTCCCATCAACTACGGGAAGTCTTCCAAGCTCATTTCTCATAAGTAAATTAAGTGCACTTGTGGCTTCATCCTCAGGACTAATAAGCTGGATCTCTGATGCTTTCATCATTATGTCCCCTACCCTTTTTTCATGCCAGCTATCCTTCGGAACATTTTTTACTTGACTTACTGAAACAATACCTATTAACTCTCCTCCATCTCTTACGACAGGAAAGCTCACGAAGAGATGGTGATAGAAATAATTCTGAACAAGTTCATTAAGGGAAAGAGATTCGGGTACAGAAATAACGTTTGAAGTCATTGCATTCTTGACCTTCACTCCTGATAAAACATCCTTAAAGACAGTCATTTGGTAACCTGACTTTGCAGCTTGGTTTAGAAACATACCGATAAAAACAAACCAGATTCCCCCGATAAGATTTCCAAGGAAGAAGTTAACCAAACCTAGTAACATCAAACCTATCCCAAATGCGCTTCCTATCTGACACACGGTGTAGGTAGCTTTTCTAATGTCTTGCCACCGGTTCCAGAGATAGGCTCTGAGTATCCTTCCTCCATCAAGTGGAAACCCAGGAATCATATTGAAGATAACAAGGGCTATGTTTATGAAGGCAAGATACTCGAATATTGCAAGAAATCCCTTATGAGTTGATGCGAAACCAGTTTTTGATAAAATCCAGAAGATAACTCCAAGTATAAAACTACAAATAGGACCAGCAACAGCTATATTAAACTCCATCTTAGCACTACGGGGCTCTTCAGAAATCTGGGCTACACCACCAAAAATAAAAAGTGTGATTCTAGGAACCGCTATACCAGATTTTTGTGCAACATATGAATGGGAGAGTTCATGGAGAAGAACGCAGACAAAAAGAAGGATCGCTGAAACAGCCCCCATAATCCAATAAGGTGTAACTCCTAGTCCCGGATACTCATGTGGAAAATAACTAGAAGCCAAGCTCCACACAACAAGGGCAAAAATTATTAACCATGAATAATCAACCCAGATTTCTATTCCAAAAATCTTAGTAAGTCTTACTCCCTTTCCAATCATATTCCTATACCCCGCATATGCCGGTCTATAATAAAGTTGTTAAACTATAACATACTAAAATGTGATACCAGCATTATTAAGGTTTCAATGTAGGGGCAGACCCGTGTGTGTTTTATGCCAAGACAAGCTTTACAAAGTGTGCCATGACATCCTTTACACTTTAAATTTGTCATATAGGCAACACCACTGCATGTGTCTTCCCACTACGAGTGTCGATTTCTCTC
>JAHFBK010000157.1 GCA_023250035.1 Candidatus Dadabacteria bacterium | reverse complement strand
TTAACAAATATCATTCCGAGACTAAGATGCTTCGTTATATAAAAAGTCTCGAAAATAAGGATCTTGCTTTAAATACATCAATGATACCACTCGGATCTTGTACAATGAAGCTCAATGCAACGACTGAGATGATCCCCGTAAGCTGGCCAGAGTTTTCAAGGTTACATCCTTTCGCTCCAAGGGAACAAGCTCAGGGGTATGAAGAAATATTTAAAGAATTAGAAAGAGCATTATGTGAAATTACTGGATCTTACGCTTGTTCTCTACAACCCAACTCAGGGGCGCAAGGAGAGTACGCTGGACTCATGGTTATACGTGCTTATCATAAAGATAGGGGTCAAGGGCAAAGAAATGTAGTGTTAATTCCATCTTCAGCGCATGGTACTAATCCGGCAAGTGCAGTAATGGCGGGGATGAGAGTAGTGGTAGTAAAATGTGATGAAGAGGGCGGAATCGATGTAGAGGATTTGAGAAGCAAGGCGTTAGAATACAGAGATGATTTATCTACGCTTATGGTTACATACCCATCCACCCATGGTGTATTCGAGGAGAAGATTCAGGAGATTTGCGCAATTATTCATGAGCAAGGTGGTCAGGTTTATATGGATGGTGCCAATATGAATGCTCAAGTGGGCCTCACAAATCCCGCCATAATTGGAGCGGATGTATGCCATATAAATCTACATAAAACATTTAGCATTCCACATGGGGGAGGCGGTCCGGGAATGGGTCCTATATGCGTTGCAAAACACCTAGCACCCTATATTCCTAGCCATACATTGGTTGATGTTGGAGGTATAAAGTCAATATCAGCGGTAGCTTCTTCGCCTTGGGGAAGTGCAAGCATCTTATTAATCTCTTATGCTTATATTAAGTTATTAGGTCGGGAAGGAGCAACTGAAGCAACTAAGTATGCTATTTTAAATGCTAATTATTTAAAATCTCGATTAGAAAAACACTATCCTGTTTTGTATACAGGAAGACATGGAAGGGTAGCACACGAATTTATTTTAGATTTACGTCAGTTTAAAAGAGACTCGGATATTGAAGTTGAAGATGTAGCAAAGAGACTCATGGATTATGGCTTCCACGCTCCAACTGTCTCATGGCCAGTTCCGGGCACGATGATGATAGAACCAACCGAGAGCGAGGCTAAAGATGAATTAGATCGCTTTTGTGATGCTCTTATATCTATACGAAAGGAGATTCAAGAAATTGAGGATGGGGTAGCAGACAAAGAGGACAATGTGTTAAAAAGCGCGCCTCACACTGCTATGGAAGCGACCTCGAATACCTGGAAACATCCTTATTCCAGGCTAAAAGCCGCTTATCCAATTGATTTTGTTAAATCTAACAAATTCTGGCCACCCGTTGGACGGATAGACAATGCTTATGGCGACAAACATCTAGTATGCACTTGTCCATCAGTGGAGTTCTACCCAAACGAATAAGCACCAGTAACCAAATCACAAATCCCAAACAAATATAAAACTCCAAACCTTAATGTTTGTGATTTGGAATTTGTAGTTCCATTAAATCTTCTTGTCAATGTAAGCTGTTTTCTTTACGTTTTCAATCCACGCCTTTATAGATTTTTCGACCTTTTCTTGGTAGAGCTTTTGTCTTATTTCTTCCCTAGCACTATCAATATCAAGAGAGGTTGTCTCAACTGTTTTTTTATCAATAACTTTTATTATATGATACCCTGCTGTGGATCTTACTGGGCCTACAATTTCTCCAACCTGGGTTTCTATGACTGCTTTTTCGAGTTCCACTACCATATCACCCTTTTTAAAATACCCGAGATCACCTCCCCGTTCTGCCGATGAAGTGTCTTTAGAATATTGTTTTGCAAGCTCGCCAAAATCCTCTCCCGACTTGGCTAGTTTTGCAATCTCTAGAGCTTGGTTTTCTGCCTGCTTCTCTTCCTCAGGTGATTCAACTGTGATTAATATGTGCGCGATTCTTATCTCTTCAGTAGCTTTAAGCTCTCCCTGGTTTTCCTCGTAATATTTTTTTATCTCATCTTCTGTTATCGCAATTTGACCTTGAACCTGAGTCCCTATAAGCTTGTTGTTTAGGAGTTGTCTTCGCCATTGTTCTCTAAAAGACTCAGGGGTAAGGTTTTGTTTCTTTAGCGCATCACCCATTTGTTCTTCTGTTAAGTTGTATCTTCTCTTTACTTCTTCTACGGCGGCGTCAATTTCCTTTTCTGTAACCTGAATTCCTATTTTTTTTGCTTCTTGTTGTAGGAGCCTTTCTTCTATCATCAGTTCTAAGATCTCACTTTGCACTTGGGTGTCTTCCGGATTTTGGTTTGTGGTGGAGGCTGTTTCTTTTAATTCAGATAGGGTAATGACATCTTCGTTTACAACAGCCGCAACTTTGTCTATCAGGTTTTCTGTAACTTGGGGTTTTATGGTCTCTCCTGAAATGAATTTATCATCTTTAAAATCACCTATATACTTCCTACCATCAGCGTAAGTATATGTTCCCTTACCGTCCAGCATATTATCTTTGAACTCTCCTTCATACGTGTCTCCATTTGGGAAGGTCAGTGTCCCCTTGCCGTTCCTCTTATCGTCATTCCATTCTCCTACGTACTTTCTTCCGTCTGACCACATCATCGTTCCTTGACCGTATCTTTCGTCATCCCTCCACTCACCTTCATATTTATCACTGTTGGGCCATGTGTACGTTCCCTGACCGCTTTTCACTCCATCTATAAAATCTCCTACGTATTTTGTTCGATCAGCATAAGTAAGCGTTCCTTTCCCATTAATTTTGTCATCCCCCCACTCACCTTCATATTTATCACTGTTGGGCCATGTGTACGTTCCCTGACCGCTTTTCATGTCATCTTTAAAATCGCCAACATATTGTGTGCCATCCGGCCAAGTCATTTTCCCACGACCCTCTCTCTTATCATTCTTTGTTTCTCCTTCGTATATTCCTCCGTCTGTATAAGTTAATGTCTTTATTTCCTGAGCATGTGTAATTGTTGTAAGAGTAATCAAAAAGATGGCAATCTTAACTGCAATTGACAACATAGTTTTCTTCCTGTTCTTTTTTTTGCAGTTAATATTTTTCACACTTAACCTCCAAACCTTTAACTATATTGGCACCGCTACTTATCTTCTTAGCCTCTCAGCATTTCTCGATAAGAGAATAAGATTGAATCAAGAACTGGATAAGAATAAGATATATATCCTATTTCTGAACTCATTATTGTGCATTATCTGTTTACTTTTTCCTGATATACTTTTTTAACTCATATTAATACTTTTTGCATTTGCCTGGGAAAGTTCAGCTAAGACTGATTTGCTGAAATATAATCTTTTTATTATCCATTTTCGCTGATCTTCTTTAAGTTATCTTCAAAAATTTCTACCCCGATTTGTTCTCGTAGCTTTTTAGTATAATCTGAGAATGTCTTTTTTCTCAACTCGACTTGAATTTGCCCTATTACTTGATCTAATGGGATACTCTTCGGGTCTTCAGTTACCTTTATTATAATAAACCCATTTTCAGTCTCAATCGGATCGCTTATTTCTCCTATCTTTAGGTTGAAGATCTTATTTTCAATATCGTCTGGCAGGCTTCCTCTAGAAATATATCCGAAATCGCCTCCTCGCTTTTTTGATGTGATGTCATCGGAAAAATATTTTACAAGCTCTTCAAAGCTCTCTCCTGCATTAGCCCTGTTTACAACTAGCCAAGCAATGGTTCTTGCTTCATCTTTTGAGATACCTTGCTCAGGGTTTGCTTTAATGAAAATCTCGCTTACTCTAATTTGCTTGAAGCTATTTGGGTTTTCTTCATAGTATTTTTTAATTTCTTCTTCACTTATTTGATGGTCCATAATATCCTGGCTTAGAGCCTGAATCAAAAGCCGTTTTTCATAATTTTGTAGGCTACCTTTAATTTTTTCCCTTTTGTCTATGCCCATTTTTTCAGCCTCTTTATATAGAACCATTTGATTTATGAAGGAATCTAAGTACTCCCTTAATCTTTCAGGTGATGAGAGATAATTAACCCGCTGCCTTTGCGGGAGACCATTAAGTGATTTGATCAAATCTTCTTTTGTGATTGTCTCACCGCCTATTTTCGCAACCACTATGGAGCTTCCTGTTAAATCTTTAGATTCTAACCTTTTTCCCTTATAGAAATTGTCGAAATCGCTACAGCCTAGAATTAGTGCTATTAACAACAGAGAGATAATTAATTTCATTTCTTATCTCCTATAGATAAGAGCTATTAGGTGTTAATGATTGTAGGCCAAAAAGTGAAGGAGTTACTTTGTTACAACAATTTTAACGCCACCTACTAATAATGAGAGTTGAGACCCTTCTCATTTGAATATACTTTACATGAAAAAAATCATTGTGGAAATGATATACTCATCCGAAGCAGTTTAAAGGTTTGTGGGGGGTATTTGATCACTAATAAAAGTCATCCCTGTCTATTTCTTAATAATTCAGGGTAATCAGTTTAACCAAATCAAAAAAGCTCTTGTTTCGTTTTATTCAGGAACACGTAGGTGTGAACACCTGTCATTAACCTATTATTTCAGTTCTTTAAGTCTTTTCTTTATTTCTTCAAGAGCCTTTCCATGTTTATGAAGAATTCTTAATCTTCCACTTGGTGTAAAATGGTGATAAAAGGGTGATGCTTCAAGAAAGACTATAACGGTTTCTTCATTTCTTATCTCAATCTTTTGAGCGAGTAGTTTTTTGAGTAAGAGCTTAAGCTCTATAACCTTGACAAGGTTTAAAGCAGGCTCAGGCAGCTCTCCAAATCTATCTTCTAGTTCGCTTTTAATCTCTTTGATGTCTTTCTCTGACATGACTGAAGAGAGTTTTTTATAAAAAAGGAGCCTCTCCGCTCCATCACTAATATAAT
>JAHFBK010000050.1 GCA_023250035.1 Candidatus Dadabacteria bacterium | reverse complement strand
TATTTAGGAGTCCTAAACATATGAGTGATGGAAAGATAAATAAAATAAAGTTTGAAGGAGCGATTTCGGGAGTAAATGAGCTTGGAGAGTTTATTCAAGATAACGAAGAGGCTTTTGTGCCTCTTGAAATTGAAGATGATGTCATACTCGATATGATAAAGTCTGGGGCTGAACTAGAACCCAGGGAACTTGAGTCCACAGAGGATGAAGGAAAGCGGTGGGTTCAGCATGAACAGTTTAGACTTCTTTATGTTTACTTTAAAGACATGTCAAGTGAATCCCTCCTTACACCTAAGGAAGAAGTCGAAATTTCGGCAAAGATAAAGAAGTGCGAGGCAATGGCAAAGCAGACAAAAGCGCTTATTGATAAACTTTCAAAGGTGAGAGAGACCAAGAGCAAGAGAAACGGGCATAAGAACGGCAACGGAAAATCTATATCAAAGCGTGCAGAGAGACTTAGTGGCTTTATGAAAGCATATTCGGAGAAGGCAAAGCAGCTAAGAGATAGGTTTATAAAAGCGAACTTAAGGTTAGTAGTGAGTATAGCAAAGAAGTATATGGGTCGAGGTCTTCCGCTATCGGATTTAATTCAGGAAGGAAATGTGGGGTTAATGAGGGGGTTAGAGAAGTTTGACCACACGAAGGGATACAAGTTTTCGACCTATGCTTCATGGTGGATACATCAAGCAATATCGAGGGCACTGCTTGTTCAGACAAGGACCATTAGGGTTCCAGTGTATGTAGGTGAGAAAGAAGGCAAGATACACAGAATAAGTTCAATGCTTCATAAAGAGATGGGAAGAAAACCCATGCCAGAGGAAATTGCTGAAAGAGTGGGGATTCCTATTGAGTCAGTAAAGTGGATTCTAGAAGCCGAAAAAAATGTTGTTCACCTCGACTCACCTATACTTTATGGGGAGAAAACGACTCTTCT
Source organism: Candidatus Dadabacteria bacterium (assembly GCA_023250035.1). Lineage (GTDB taxonomy): Bacteria > Desulfobacterota_D > UBA1144 > Nemesobacterales > CSP1-2 > CSP1-2. The sequence continues at coordinate 13,903 of JAHFBK010000050.1, read as the reverse complement.
TGAGTTTGTACCTGACAATGGTTCACCTGCATCAGACGCTATTGTGGCAAAGGTAGCGCTTACACAAAGAATAAGAGGAGCTCTTTCACTTCTTACTCCTAGGGAAGAGGAGATAATTAGGATGAGATTTGGGATAGATCAAGAAACCCCACATACACTCGATGAGATTGGAAGAAAGTTCAGTCTCACGCGTGAACGTATAAGGCAGATAGAGAAGGAGGCACTTAGGAAACTCAGGAATTCAGAGATGGGAGATGTGTTAAGAGGCTTTTTAGAATAAACAGACAAATGAAAGAGAAAGCCATTAAGATAGCAATAAGGGAATGGGGTAATATAAAATGCTCACTTGAGAAATGCGGAGATGTAGGGGAGCTTGTCCCTGAAGATGTTGTAACAGATGACCCTATTCTTGTGCTTACAAAAAAATTCTTACTTTTCACCTCAAGCCTTATCGAAATGGACAAAAAACTTCTCAAGTATAGATATAGGATCCCTGAAGCTTCAGACGTCTTTGCTGCTCTTGCTACAAAGTCTGCAGAAAGGCTAGGGTTCGCAAGAGGACTGGCTCTGGCATTTGGGAGAGGTTACAGTTATGTCAGAACTGGATTGTTAAGACTACAGGGAACAGAACTACAACAGACCATCTTTTTGAAGATTTTCTTCCCACAAGGAGCGGATTTCAATTGGGATTTTAATTCCTCCCTAGTGAAGACAATGTTCAAGGCAGTATTTGATAAATTTATGAGGTGGCAAAATAACCCACAGCTTTATGCTGTGGATATGGGTATGACAAATGCTAATACTTTAAACCTTGAGCTAAACGGAGAAAAGGGTTAGGAGAGATATATCCCGTAGCACAAAGGGTAAAATGAATGTACTTGGAGATTGTAATGGGAAAAGTAAGATGGGTGAAAGTAAGCGAATCCTTTGAGAAAGGTGCCGGAAAGCAATTTGGAGGAAAGCAGCTAGATACTAAAAAATCTATCGAAGGAGGGGAATTAACATGACCACACCACAGATCACCAAAGACATGCAAATGCAAGAGATTTTAAGAATCTTCCCAGGGGCTCGGCGTGCGCTCTTTCAGCGTTACCATGTGGGGGGTTGCTCTACCTGTGGTTTTCAGCCAACTGATACATTGGAGGAGGCGTGCCGTAATCATAAGCTCCGAGATGTAGATGAGGTGATTGAGCACCTCAAGCGCAGCCACGAGCTTGATCAAGCACTCCAAATTTCACCCATGGAGGTAGCTGAACAACTCTGTCGGGGGGAGGGAATGAAGCTCTTAGACGTTCGCACACCGGAGGAACATGACATAGCACGAATTGAAGGAGCACTATTAGTGACAGAGGAAAACGCCGAGGAGATTATGAACTGGCAAAAAGATACAATGATTGTATTTTTTTGCCATCATGGTGATCGGAGCTTGGACTCCGCCAGTTATTTTCTGGGTCATGGTTTTACCAATGTGAAAAGTATAAGAGGCGGCATCGATGCTTGGTCGCTTGAAGTGGATTTGGATGTTCCTCGATATTAAAGAACATTACATAATTGCAAATTCTAATTTAAGATGATTTCAATGTTTAGCCGGATTTGATATTACAAGATTTTGCATGTTCAAGCTGATTTTCGACTCTATTCTCTACTTTTTCATAAATCCGCCTACATGCTTCCTCGAAAGAAATTCCAGAGCTTAGAGCTTCCTTCTTTGCCTGCTTGATTAATAACTCCACTCCAAGATCAAGCTTTTTGGGTTGGACTTGTGAAAGGAGTTTCTTAAATTTCTCTCTATAGTCCTTATTGATTTCTTTTTTTGTTTTCATCTTTGAGTTTATTGTAAAATTTAGTTTCCTCACACTGGAAGTGTTTCGCAGGTTACTCATATTATAAACACTAAAGGTCCTTATTTCACTTTTACTGTAAAAGGATGCACAATTCCAGGCGAAAACTTTATATAGCATCCCGGCTAAACAAAGATTGTTTTATAACACAAACACTTGCTCTATAGGAAAAGGTTTTTTAATGAATAAAAAGTCAGGATGGCTGTTTTAGTATATCCAGACCCTTTTATCTCCGCCGAGCGTGAATATAGAAAAGAATAAACAAATTGAGACTTTAATTTTTGGGTGCCTACTTAATGTATTGTTCTTGCTTATTGCCCATAAGAGCTAGAGAATTTAAGGTAGTAGACATGTCATATTCTTTTCCTAACTTCTTACACATTATTTGGGTTAGTTTCTCCACTTGATTTTAAGCTTTCATAAAGCTATATCTATTACCCCAATGAAACCTTATTCTTGGGTAGCAAAGCGTGATGTAAATGCCTTTTTCGGGCTTATGCTCGATAACCTTACTAATCTAGTAATTCTTTCAGGGCTTCTTATCGGTGTTTTTAATTTCCCGACAGACATAGTTTTTTTCAAAATGATTCCTGGAACCGCTATAGGGATTCTATGTGGAAATATAATGTATACATACATCGCCTATAGACTCATGAAGAAAACTAGGAGAAATGATATTACGGCTATGCCACTTGGAGTTGATACCTTATCTCTTTTTGGGTATACGCTTGGCATAATTGCACCGGTTTATGTAGCTACAAAGGATGCAGACCTTGCCTGGCATATAGGGACAGCGACGATTATTCTAACGGGGCTAATTAAGATTCTGCTTTCCTTCTCAAGTGCATGGATAAAGGGTCTATTTCCGCAAGCGGGTCTTCTGGGTTCGATCGCTGGAGTTGCGCTACTTCTTATAGCCTTTCTTCCGACTGTAACATTAATTAAATCACCTTTAGTCGGCTTTATCTCTCTTGGAATTATCTTTCCTAAGCTTTTTTTCGAAAAGAAAGTTTATCTTGGGTCTCCCAGGCGCGCTCTGGGCCGTCATAATCGGGACTGCTATTTATTACGGATTGAAAGTCTTTGTTGTCTCTAACGGGATTGATTTTATTAAAGAAGACGTGTTATTTGGTATTCATCTTCCGCTACCGACTCTCGGCTCATTTGAATCCTTCCGCGTAGCATTTGATCATATCTCTATTATCCTCCCTCTCAGTATAGCAAACGTTATTGGTAGAATTGATGTTACAGAGAGCGCTGAGGTTGCAGGCGATCCTTACGATGTAAGGCTTATTATCTTTACTGAAGGAATTACGACTCTTATTGGTGGGCTTTTTGGAGGGGTGCTTCAAACAACTCCTTATATTGGTCATCCTGCCTATAAGAAAATGGGGGGTAGGGCAGGCTACACATTAGCTACTGGCCTATTTATCGGCCTTAGAGGAATCCTTGGTTATATTTTTTTTCATTGCCAACTATCTACCACAGGAGGTAATTGTACCAATATTGATTTTTATAGGTCTTGAAATTACATCACAAGCATTTCGTCGTGTTCCAGAGGCTCATGCTCCAGCGGTAGCGATGTGTTTTATTCCATCAATTGCAAATTTGGTTGTTATTGAAATAGCACAACTTGGAATCAAAGAGGTGTATCTTTCTGGGAAAAGCCTTTTAACATATAACATATTAAAAATGCTTTCAAATGGTTTTATTGTTACTGCGCTTATATGGGGTGCTACAATGGTAAGCCTAATAGACGAAAATCTGAAACGCGCATCGCTTTATCTCTTTCTTGGAGCTATATTTTCTCTTTTTGGCCTTATGCACTCTCCATACGCTAATGGTGAACTTTTTCTTCCTTGGAATGTGACGGATAAAACTCCTCTTTACCTCTCGGTTTCTTATCTAATTCTCTCAGTACTTTCACTATGCTCAGTGAAGCTAAAAAAAGAATAGCTAATAGAGAGTGTTGACATATTTAGTGTTCTAGTCTTAAAATAAACTTCCTAAAGCTTACTTATATAAATGAATGCCACTAAAACACCAAGACACAAAGTTTTTTTATTTTACTACTTAGGGACTTCGCGTCTTAGTGGCAAAGAAAGGTTAGGATGGACCTTCTAATCTCTATGAAGGCTGAGACAATTCTAAAGGGACTAGAACTTAGTTCAAATATAATGATGATGCCTACCGCCCAGTCTCAAGGGTATTTTATTGCTGAATATAGAGAAGGGGATTCAGAAAAGATTAATCTCCTTAAACGCTATGTAGAGATGCTTGAAGATAAGCTCGATAAAAATATATTTCAGATAGAACTCACCTCTCATGGATTTAAACTTAAGAAAAAGGTTGATGAGGATATCGAATACATGGAGGCTTGGGAAAGATGGGTAGTATTTTCGAGGACTTTATATAATGAACTTCTAGACGTAGTGGGTGGTTAATTGGCCTATTGTATTTTCAATTAGGTGTGTTGCATCGTAAAGTCAGATTGGTTCGTCGTGGAATTTATCCTGAGTCCTTCGACATCGCTCAGGGTAAACTCTGTCGAAGGACTTCTCGCAACGACTGAACAGGTGTCATTGCGGATGAATCAAGCAATCTCTTATTTATAGCTTATTCCAAAATAGAAAAATGGTATTATTCAACGACTGTAGTACACGTAAGATAAACACTGTAGTTGAGTGAATTCAGAAACCAACTCCTTATGATAAACTCAGTATTCCATGAACTACTACTATCTGCAATAAATAATCCAGGCATACATCTTCCCATTTGGAGCGTTGTACCATTTATTTGCATGCTGCTTGCAATTGCGATTCTCCCTCTTACTCATAGTCATTGGTGGGAAAGTAATAAACATAAGGCTTATGTTAGCACAATTTTAGGGTTTCCTGTTGTAATTTATTTTCTTATAAGAGATTATCATCAACTCATTCATACCGCGCATGAATATTTTTCTTTTATCATTCTTCTTGCTGCTCTCTATAAGATTTCAGGCGGGATTTTGCTTGAAGGAAACCCCGAGGGAAGGCCTTTTGTAAACACTTTATTTCTTGCTATAGGAGCTGTGCTTGCGAACCTAATTGGAACAACTGGTGCTAGTATGCTTCTTATAAGACCTGTGCTTAGGACAAACAATACAAGAAAGCATACAAAACACATACCTATATTCTTTATATTTCTCGTGAGCAACGTTGGCGGCTGCCTCACCCCTCTTGGAGATCCACCGCTTTTCCTTGGATACCTTCAAGGTGTGCCATTTCTCTGGACGTTAAAACTTTTTCCTTTCTGGATTACAGCAGTTGCGATACTTCTTCTTATATTTTATTTATTTGACAGACATGAATGGAAGAAGGAATTAGGTACTGATATTGTAAGCGATACACTCCTTAAAGAGCCTCTGAGAATAAAGGGAAATTTAAACTTTCTATGGCTACTTGGTGTAGCAGGTGCAGTGTTTTTACCTACACCTTATAGAGAATTAGTTATGATTTTAATGAGCTATCTATCTTATAGATTCACACCTAAAGGAATTAAAATGAAAAATAAATTTACATTATATCCAATAACCGAAGTGGCGGTCCTATTTGCTGGGATATTTGCAACCATGATTCCTGCGCTATTAATTCTAAAAGCAAGGGGCGCTGAGTTTGGAATCGTAGAGCCATGGCAGTTCTTTTGGCTTACTGGAAGTCTCTCATCCTTTTTGGATAATGCACCTACCTATCTCTCTTTCTTTTCATTAGCTCAGGGGTTAGGTATAGGAGGTGGCGTGGCTGGGGTTCCCGAAAATATTCTTCTAGCTATAAGTGCTGGAGCGGTTTTTATGGGCGCGAATTCATATATTGGAAACGGCCCAAACTTTATGGTGAAATCAATCTGCGAAGAAGCTGGTGTAGAGATGCCCAGCTTTTTTGGGTATATGGCCTATTCAGGTTTAATTTTAATACCAGTTTTTATACTGATAACCATTATTTTTCTTTTGTAAACAAAGGTTAGTTATTGCTTTACACACTTGCTTTTATGACTTTCTTTGCTAATCTTTTTGCACAAGTTAATTATTTTAGTTAAATATAGTTAATTAGCAGTATAAGGATTAAATTAAAACTCCTTGTGAGCAAAGTTAAATGATGTGTACCAAGGTAAATAAAATCATAAAGAAGTTCTAATGGATTCGCTACTTTAATCTATTTTAGCTTTGTTCTGTAGCAGAAATCTTTAGATTTCAACATCAATCAATATTTTGAATTTGTCCCTATACATTACCAAATAATTTTTAATAAAATAAAAATAGAAAATTATGGAGGAGACGTTAACGCCATATGGCAGAAGATAAAACTGTAGATTATAAAAACACTCTCAATCTTCCCCGCTCAGAGTTTCCGATGAAGGCTAATCTAAACCAGAAGGAACCTGAACTCCTTGAGAGATGGGAATCTATAAAGCTATATGAAAAAATCCGTGGAAAGTCTAATGGAAACCCAAAATTTATCCTTCATGATGGCCCACCCTATGCGAATGGTCACATACATCTTGGACACTGTCTTAATAAAATCCTTAAAGACTTAATTGTAAAATCAAAGACCATGTTTGGATTAGACTCATACTATGTTCCCGGCTGGGATTGCCACGGGCTCCCAATTGAGTACCAGGTAACAAAGGATTTAGGGGCAAAAAAAGAAACCATATCAAAAGCTGAAATAAGAAAAATGTGTAGACGCTATGCTGAAAAATTCATAGGAATTCAGCGCGAAGAGTTTAAACGCATAGGGGTTTTTGGCGACTGGGAACACCCTTACCTTACGATGAGCTATGATTATGAGGCTACAATAGCAAGAGAGTTGGGAAGATTTATAAAGGTTGGTAACCTATACAGGGGAAAGAAACCGGTTTATTGGTGTTATTCGTGTCAAACTGCGCTTGCTGAGGCTGAGGTAGAATATGAGGATAAAACATCAGCCTCGATTTATGTAAAATTCCCTTTAATTTCAGAGGAATTTTTTTCCAAGTTTCCCGCACTTTCTGGAAAGCCTGTGGTGAGCAAAGCCACACTAAAGGTGTTTGCCCTCATCTGGACTACAACTCCCTGGACACTTCCTGCAAATCTGGCGCTCGCTTTTCATCCTGATTTCGTATACGTAGCGGCTGAGATCCTTCTACCAAGCTCAGGACAGGCTAACGAAGAAGTCTATATCCTTGCTGAAGGGCTTCTTGAAGCGGTACTAGGCAAGGATGCAAAGGTCATCCAAAAGTTTCGGGGGAAAGACATTGATGGGTTAAAGTTTAAGCACCCTTTTTACGAAAGAGAATCTATCGTTACTCTAGGTGATTTCGTAACGCTTGATACAGGAACTGGCATTGTTCATATCGCCCCCGGGCATGGGCAGGAAGACTATGAGATTGGAATAAAATACGATCTTGACATTTATGCACCTGTAGATGAGAGAGGGCGGTTCACCAAAAGCGTCGAGTTCTTCGGTGGAATGTTTGTCTATGATGCAAACAAAAAGATAATTGAGAAACTAAAAGAGGTAGGAAACCTTTTAAGAGAGGAGAAGATCACACACTCTTATCCACACTGTTGGCGGTGTAAAAGCCCGATTATCTTTAGAGCGACTCCACAGTGGTTTATTTCTATGGAAAAAAATAATTTAAGGTCAAAGGCTCTTCGAGAAATAACTGAGCGCGTAAGATGGATTCCGGAGTGGGGTAGGGAGAGAATTTATAACATGATTGAGAACCGTCCGGATTGGTGTGTTTCAAGACAAAGAGCTTGGGGGGTGCCTATAGTCGTTTTCTATTGCGATTCATGTGACCATACGCTGATGAACCCAGATATTGTCAATTATGTAGCTCAAGTTTTTGAAAAGCATGGTGCAGACGCTTGGTTTACTCTTGAGACAAATGAGCTTCTTCCTTCCAGCACAAAATGCCCTAAGTGTGGACATGAGAATTTTAGAAAAGAGACTGACATACTCGACGTATGGTTTGATTCTGGTGTGAGCTATGCTTCAGTGCTTGAAGGAAATGCTAAGCTTTCTATGCCTGCAGATATGTATCTTGAAGGAAGCGACCAGCATAGGGGCTGGTTTCATTCAAGCCTTCTTAGCTGTGTGGGAACCAGAGGGATTGCTCCATATAAATCGGCCCTTACTCACGGATTCGTTGTGGATAAAGAAGGCGAGAAGATGTCGAAGTCAAAGGGAAATGTAATTGTACCTTCCGACATTATAAAAAAATATGGGGCAGAGGTTCTGAGACTTTGGGTTGTGGCTGAAGACTATAGAAGCGACATAAGGATTTCGACTGAGATCTTAGAAAGGCTTACAGAGTCTTATAGAAAGATAAGAAACACCTTTCGTTATCTACTTGGAAATCTCTACGATTTTGATCCTATAAGAGATGCAGTAGATTATGAAAAGCTTGAAGAATTTGACAAATGGATTCTTCATCGGCTTGGGATTTTATCTAGCAAGATTCTCAAAGGTTATGAGGATTATGAGTTTCATATTGTTTATTACGAGCTTCAGCGTTTTTGTATAGTGGATTTAAGCGCGATTTATCTTGATATTCAAAAGGATGTTCTATATACATTTCCTCCAAATTCAAAGAAAAGAAGGTCGGCGCAAACAGTTATTTATACTATTTTAAATTGCCTTACAAAGCTCTCTGCTCCTGTTCTTTCATTTACAGCGGACGAGGTCTGGAAGTATATGCCCGGTGAAAAAACAGAGAGTGTTCATCTAACAAATTTTCCAGAACCTGAGTTCATTAACGACAAGCTTGAAGAGAAATGGAATAGGATTCTTCCCATAAGAGATGAAATACTAAAGGCGCTTGAGAGAGCGAGAAAGGATAAATTCATCGGGAGTTCACTCGAAGCTGGAATTGGAATTTATGCTGAAGGAGAGATTAAGAGTTTTATTCAAGTAAACTTAGATCTCCTTAAAACATTGGCGATAGTATCACATTTAGAAGTCGTCAGTGAATCTCCGAAGGGTAATAATATTTTTGAGAGTGCTGATATTCCAGGGCTTATTGTTGAGGTTCAAAAAGCCCCTGGAGAGAAATGCGAAAGATGCTGGACTTATAGAACCACAGTTGGAAGTGACCCAGATTATCCAACCTTGTGTGATAGATGTATTGGACATCTGAGGGAGATGGGAGTTTAGTTTTATTCCTAAATGGTTAGGAGGTACCACATGCTCAATCTGAAAGTAACTGAGCTAGCGCGGAATATGATTCAAGTTCAGTTTGATGAACGCCGCAAGCAACTAAGACAGGATATTATGCGAGTCCAAAATGAGATGACTACAAGGGGAATCTTGAGGTCAAGTATGACCCTCAGCAGGATCCGTGACCTTTACATTAATGAGATACAAATCAGAGCCAGTATCGTGTTGAAGGTTTTTATCAGGATTTTGTCTACAGAGGTGTATCCCTCGGAAGAACTAGCTTCAGACTTGAAGAGAGAAATGGAAAAGTACCTTTTCGATATTCTTAGTGAGTTGAACAAAGATCTGCATAAAACAGTCGGTTCTATCAAGAGCGTAGTTACTGATGAACAGGTGGATAAACTTCTTGATAGTGCTTACGGTCATGCTCTGAAAAAGATTGGTACTGAAATTGAACTGTTTGTTCTTTCCCTAAGCCGTGCGAAAGAAAGAGAAGGACAATCTGGCTCTTCTCAAGCTATTTATAATTTCTATTCTCCTGTTGGGGCTGTTCAGACAGGTCCAGGCGCCACAGCTACCGTCACTCAGAATCTTAATTCCGAGAATCGAGAGGCATTACTGTATGCTCTTGATGATATAAAGAAATACCTTGAGAGTGAGGAGAATCTTGATTTTCCGAAGGAGGAGATTCTTGAACTTGTAGACGAAAGTTGTGTTGAGCTTAAAAAGCCTAATCCAAACGGCATGCGCCTTAGGGCTGTTCTGACTACAGTTGCAATAACAATTCAAACGGTAGGTAGTCTCCAGCAAGCGTATCAGGTGGTTAAATCCGCCCTATCGTTGTTTGGTGTTTACTTACCGTGGTGATTACACCTATAAAGGTTAACTTGAATACCGCTATTGCATAAGAAATCTAGATTTTATACCTATATCTTTTAATTAATAATAGAAGTTAGATGAGTTAAATTATACAGGTAAAGTATTAATAGAGGTATATTAAAGTATAATTTAAGGTTATTTCACCAGTTTCTTGCTCAAGTTACTTATGTAATAAATACTTATTAGAAACATAATCTAAAATAGTACTTAAACTTTATTGTGTGACTTATCCTAATATTTTAATTTTAAGATAAAATCAGAAATTTAAAAACGTCTTAATAGTGTAGAAAGTAGAGATTCACTTAAGCTATGGCAAGCTGTATGATACCTGGCCAGGTTTCGAGTGGGTCGGTTGAGCGGACGACGTGCATCCCTGCATCCTCAAACCTTTTGAATGCCTCATCAGCATTTTCAGAGTAATCAACCACTCCCGGCACAACGACGGGGGAGGTACAATCCTCAAGAAGATATACCTTCTCTACCAAATCCTTGTCACTTGGACGAGCTATCGCATCCTCTAGCAGGTCTGCAATTGTCCAAGCAACGCAGTGGCTCTTTGCCTGCCCAGCAATTATAACAGCGTCGTATTCTTTTAATTTGTTGAACAATGAGTCGCTCTTCTTAACGAGTGATTTGCCATCGGAATCTGTATTCACCTCAGGGCCTAGAACTGAGTAGTGTTCAGTCAAAGGATGATTTCCTTTAACATGAAAATCTGGTTGGCTGAAGCGAGCAATGGTATGGAAGAAAATCGCTTCTTCAACTGCTGATACTAGGGCATGACCAATTCCACCAAGCATTGCATGATAGGGCCATATAGTGAGATCGTATTTACCACTCTTTTTGAGCTCACTAGTATAGTGAAGAAGATGTTGCTGAACGTAATTTGCATCATAATGGAGAGTATGGCTGAGTGCGGGGTTAAAGCGCCAGCGTCCTTCCATAATGTCTTCTTCTGTGATTAGAGTAAAAGGCGCTGGGTGTTCACCTTTATCATTTACTAAGAATATGCTATGAAAGATCTGCATTGCTTGATGGGTATCCATAGTTGGCATAATCTGAGTAATCACATGGAGGTTACGGTAGATGAATTCACAAAGTCGCCTATTGTCGTCAACGGCTCCTTTACCAGAACGTCCGCCTACATATAGTTCGAATCCAGGAATACAAAACGTATTCTGGACATCTACTGCAACTAGACAGATCCTGAAGCGGTCTTTAGATGCCGGCTGGATATGATGCTCCGCGCCCCACTTTCCAGCAGCCCTTGTGATTTCTTCATAGTCTACTTTCCAAACTTCAGCTAATTTGTCCGGATTGAAGTGAGGTGGTATTTGTAATTCGTGGAACTTCATAATCAAGGCCTAATAAAGCTATTTTAACATGAATAGAAACTAATTAAACAAAGCTCTGATATGGTAATTATTATCTTTGCTTTAAGTGGTTCCTAATTTTTGAAGTCTTATTCCGCTATTGCTAAATATCCTCTCTTCCAAAATACCTAGAGATATTGACTTAACACACGCATAAATCACAATTATCAAGTTAAGAAGAAAGTAAAGGTAATATAGTATTGTATATACTTAACGAAGCATCTAAGAAAATTAAAGTATCGCTTTTCGTCACCTGTCTTGTAGATATTTTATTCCCACAAGTTGGTGTAAGCATGTTCAAAGTACTAAAAAGACTTGGAGTAGAAGTAGACTTTCCGGAAGAACAAACCTGTTGTGGTCAACCAGCATTTAACAGCGGATTCCGTCAAGATGCAAAAGTACTTGCAAAGAGGTTTCTTTCTATTTTTAGCGAAGATGGATTTATTGTTTCCCCGTCAGGTTCGTGTACAACAATGGTGAGAGTTTTTTATAAAGAGCTCTTCCATGATGATCAAAAGATGTTAGAAATGGTTGATTTATTATCTACAAGAACCTATGAGTTCTCAGAATTTTTAGTAAACGTGCTTAAAGTAGGTGATGTAGGTGCCTCCTATAAGGGAAAGGTAACCTACCACGATTCATGTCATGCTCTCAGGGAACTCAGGATTCAAGATGAGCCGAGGAAATTGATAAAATTAGTTAAAGGTGTTGAATTTATAGAGATGAAGCTAAGCGATGTCTGCTGCGGATTTGGTGGAACATTCTCAGTCAAATTTCCCGATGTCTCTGTCTCTATACTTGATGAAAAGATAGAGAGTATTATTGAAAGCGGTGCGGACACACTAGTATCTACAGATATGGGATGTCTTATGCAGATCGGCGGTGCACTCACCCGAAGAAATATTCCGGTGAAAGCTATGCATATCGCTGAGCTACTTGCTTCTGGACAGTAAAATTAGATTCTTTAAAGATACATAATCCAATGGAAGATATTAAAGTAAATTTTGAAAAAAATTCAGCCACAGCTCTCAAAGACCAAAATCTTCAAAGAGCACTCAATAATGCAATTAACCAATTCAGAAATGTTCGTTCGAGAGCTGTTAGAGAATTTGAAGAATGGGAGCATCTAAGGGCAAGTGCAAGAAAAATAAAAGAATGGACAATAGAACATCTAGACGATTATCTTGAAATGCTTGAAGCGAATGTAATAAAAGCCGGGGGAACTGTGCATTGGGCAAGTGATGCTAAAGAAGCATGTGAAATAATCCTGGATATAGCAAAAAAACATAACGTGAAATCAGTAGTAAAAAGCAAGTCTATGGCTACCGAAGAAATAGAGCTTAACCATTCTTTAGAAGGGGCTGGGATAAAAGTTGTGGAAACAGACCTTGGTGAATATATAATTCAACTTGCGAATGAACGTCCATCTCACATAATTGCTCCCGCAATCCATAAGACAAGGGATGATATCTCTAAGCTGTTTGTAGAAAAACTACACACCCCTTATTACAATGAGCCTGAGCAATTAACTAAAATAGCAAGAGAAAAATTAAGGAGTGAGTTTCTTAATGCCGACATGGGGGTTTCGGGGGTTAATTTTGCTGTAGCAGAAACTGGAACAATTGTGATTGTAGAAAACGAAGGTAATGCAAGGCTGACAACAACCGTTCCTAGAGTTCACGTTGCTCTTATGGGGATAGAAAAGGTAATTCCACGTTTTGAAGACCTACCTACTTTTCTGAATGTTCTTATTCGTAGCGCTACAGGACAAAAGCTGTCTACTTATGTTTCCTTCATAACTGGTCCAAAAAGAAATAGCGATGTTGATGGTCCAGACGAATTTCATCTAGTCATTATGGATAATGGCAGGTCTAAGATCTTATCACATGAAGAGACGAGAGAATCCCTATACTGTATCAGGTGTGGTGCATGCCTGTATATATGCCCGGTATATAAAAAGGTGGGTGGGCATTCGTACGGTTGGGTCTATCCAGGGCCAATTGGCGCAATAATTACTCCTCAACTCCTTGGGATTGATAAAGCGCCTGAACTTCCTTTTGCTTCTTCTCTCTGTGGTGCATGTAAAGATGTATGTCCTGTGAAGATTGACATTCCTAAAGTGTTATTAGAGCTCAGATCAAGGGTAATAAGCGATAGAAGGGTAGGGGCGGGTTTTCTTCAGCGTTTTGCTGTAAAGCTCTGGCGATTTACTATGGAGAATAAAAGAATCTACAATTTCGCTTCACAATTGTCATATTTTGTACAGAAGCCATGGATGAGACACGGTAGACTTACGTCACTCCCATTCCCATTTTCACGCTGGACGAAAAAGCGTGACTTTCCTGCAGTCGCGAAAACATCCTTTAGAAAACAATGGAAAGAAATAAAAGATTTAGAAGGCTAGGGCTTAGAAATGGTGTTTAAAAATGAATAGCAACTCAAGAGAAGAGATATTAAAACGAATAAGAGGAGGACTTCACCGTTTAGCCATAGTTCGAGGAAAGGACGAGAATATCTCTCCATCTTTATCAAGCTATAAAGAAACCCGACAAAAGCTAGAGAAACTTCGTAAAGAGACAATTGAAAGGAAATCGTTTCTAGTAGATACGTTTGTGAATGAGATAACAAAGGT
>JAHFBK010000049.1 GCA_023250035.1 Candidatus Dadabacteria bacterium | reverse complement strand
GAAGAGAAAGCACAACTTAAAGATGAAGCCCGTCGAGCGGGAGTCCCACCTGGTTATCTGAGACCATAAAATATAGTTGAGTAGGCATGCTATAAAATTTCTTCCTACAACAAACAGAAACTGGATTTGATATAATAGTGTAGACTAGAATCTGTAATTCATACTTGGGAATAGAAGAATCGGATCAGAATTATCTCTTAATTTTGAAAGGTTCATAAAATGTTGTGCATTTACTATCTACCTGACGAGAGAGAAGTTGAGGTAAGTGAGGCTGAGACTATTCTTCAAGCATCCCTAAAGGCCAGTATTCCACATGCTCATGCATGTGGTGGGAACGCTCGTTGTTCTACCTGTCGCGTTTTAATTCTTGAAGGTGTAGAACATTGTGCCCCTCGCAACACCAAGGAGAAAGAACTCGCCGATCGTCTACGCTTTTGCCCAGAGATTCGACTTGCCTGCCAGACTATGATCTCAAGTAACGTTAAACTGCGACGTCTTGTTCTGGATGATGAGGATGTAGAACTAACTAGCCAACTGAGAGTAGAAGCAACACCAACCTCTGTGGGCGAAGAAATGCATGTTGCAATTCTATTTGCAGACATACGCGGGTTTACCTCCTTTGCTGAGGCATTGCCTCCATATGATGTCATCTATGTGCTAAATCGTTACTTCCATCATATGAGCCAGGTGATTTATCGCAACGGCGGTTATATAGATAATTACATGGGAGACGGGCTCATGGCTTTATTCGGAGTCGAAGATCCCACCGGAGCAGCACTAAAAGCTATCAAGGCAGGACTCGAGATGCTAGAGGCAGTTGAGAGGTTGAGACCATACCTTGAGGCTGTATATACGAAGAGTTTTCAGATTGGCATCGGTGTGCATTATGGAGAGGTTGTAGTAGGAACCATTGGTGCCATCAATATGAAGAAGGTGACAGCAATCGGTGATGCAGTTAACTTCGCAAGCCGCATTGAGGCTGCGAATAAACAGTCAGGCACAAGGTTTCTGATCTCAGAAGAAACCTACAACCAGGTGAAAGAATATATCCATGCGGTGCAAAAATGTGTCAGCGTTACGCTACCTGGAAAGAGTGGTGAATATACACTTTATGAAGTCAGTGGGCTTAGTGAACCGAATCCTTGAACACTGTACAACTAGCTATTCAATTTATAGTATCAGAATCCGGTGGCTTTGGTAAGCCCACCAACACCCAGATCATGAGGAGAAGTAAGCCAAGAATCAAAGGAAACCTATAGTTTAAATGGTACAGAACCCCTGCAAGTATGCCACCCAGTGATGAACCAAAGAAACCAGCTAAATTATAAAAACCAATGGCTGCACCACGACCTTCGGAGGGAACTCGCTGGGTTAAGAAGGCAGGAAGCAACGATTGAAACAGCGTATAACCTAAAAAGAAAGCCCCGCCTGTCATATACAGACCCCATTTTTGAATCCCGTTAACCACATATACAAGAAATCCCAGAACAATGATAACCCACCCTCCCGCTGCTGGTAGTCGAAGCTTACCTTTCTTTTCAGCATGACGGACATACGGAAAAACAAATAAAATACTGGGAAGAGAAACCACCAAATAAACCCTCCATAGTTGAGCCCGGTCTAGTCCAAGGGAGGTCCAGCTTAAAGGATAAATAAAGAAGAAGAGACTTAAAATGAACGAGAGAACGAAGGCAGCCACATAAATTCGACGGATTTCTATGTGACTCATGAATCCGTGGAATACGGGGCCGTGCTGCTTTGGGGCTTCGATCTTTATCTCAGGGAAAAAAAGGCCTGTAACCAACATAGAAAAAAAGCTCAAGGCAGCAAGTAGATAAAACAAGGTATGGAAACCGAAGTACGCAGCCAGGAACGGCCCACCAAGGAGGCCAACCATAAAGGCAGCACCAACGGCGATGCCGGTAATAGTAAAAGCCCGTACCCTCACTTGAGGACGGGTTAAATCTCCTAACGCCGCCATAGCGACGGCACTGACGGCCCCGCTTCCCTGAAGAACACGAGCTAGGATCAACTGAGTGATGTTTTCAGCCATACCACAAATTAAACTTCCCAGGGAAAACAGAAAAAGTCCTATGAAAAGAATGAACCTTCGACCGAAACGGTCACTAGCCCATCCAAAAGGGATTTGAAGAAAACCTTGAACGAGGGCGTATATGCCAAAGGCAACCCCAACTAGAGGCAGGGTCGCTCCGTTATATTTAATGGCGTATACGCTAAAGATTGGGAAAAGTAAAAAAATCCCTAAGAGGCGTAATGCAACAATTAAACTGACAATGATGACGGCTTGTGTCTCTTGACGGGTCATGGCACCATTCTAAATCTGAACAAGTCTATAAGGAGTTTTACCTTACCACAGTGAAGACAGCAATCAAAGCGTTTGTGTTTTGTGCTCATAAAACTAATTTAAATGTCAATTTGTTTGACTATGAAGTGGTTATATCCTATCATAGACAAATCAAGAATGAACGAAGGTGAAAAGGATTAAGATTATCGCAGGTGAGATTGAGGTTTTAGCAAATCTATACGAGACTAAGACTGCATCCGCTATATGGGATGCCCTTCCCTTTCGAGGAAAAGTCAATAGATGGGGAGATGAAATATACTTTGAAATCCCCTTAAAACTTCCGAAAGAAAAAGAAGCGAGAGATTCTGTAAGACTTGGAGAACTCGGATACTGGCCCGTAGGCCATGCGTTTTGCATATTCTTTGGGATGACCCCTGTAAGCACAGAGAATGAAATAAAGGCGGCAAGCCCTGTGAACATATTTGGCAGGGTAGAAGGAAGCCCAGAGATATTAAAGGAAGTCGCAGAGGGATCAGAAATTAGAGTGGAAAAGATTTCCTGAATCAAAAAGCAACGTAACTACTCAGCCACTAAGACACCAAGACACTAAGTTATTAATGCAGAATTGATAATTAGAGATTTTTTAATTCACAATTGATAATCCCCAGCTCCTTATGAAAAATTTTATGTTGAAGTGTCTTCGTAACTAAACATTTACAAGCAACAATTTATAAAAAACAATGAATCCTTATATAGATAAAGCCATAGATTTAGCAAAGGAACTCAAACTGACAACTAGCCATCACCCTTGGGAAATCCAGCATGGTATTTTAGCTAACGGAACAGATTACAAAATCTCTGACCCATTGGGCAATGAAATCAATGCATTGGATTTTCTCCTTCGAGGAACAAACGTGGGGTGGTACCCAATTCAGGGAGGCATTGTTCGGGAAGATGAAAATGGTTACCCTTATTTCATAGAACGGCAAAAAGGTCTTGAAGCAGATATTCACCAAAATCTATTTCTAGGTGAGTTTTCTACAATAGGTCTAGACCTGGATTCAACTACTGTTCTAACTAACCTAGGAAATGAATATCCACTTAGAAAAGTTCTTGAGAGAGCCATGCTTTATACCTTCCCCGAAAAGTTGAAAGAAAGTAGAGAAGAGCCAAGTTGGTTGATTACCTCTTTTGCAAGATACCTACCCATGGGTTTATGGAAGAACATTAAAGGAGAGGAGGTCAGACTCGAGGATATAGTCGAATACGCTAATGAATTAGAATTAGGGTTTGGCTCGTGCTTTGGAACACACGTTATGGAGGGCATTGCAGTTGGCGTAATAAAATATATGGAAAAGACTGAAATTCCTCCTCTGAAGTTTCAAAGCCCATGGCGGGAGGCACATGAAAAGCTTGAGCTAGGAATTAATTTAGTAAAAAAGCTTCAACGAGAAGACGGGTCTATTCCACGCTTGTGGTTTAAGTCTGATCCGATCCCAAGAAATCTAAATGAGTTTAAACTCATGATAGAACAGCTTATCGGAATCACACTTCTAAGACCGAGAGAGATCCTTTACGCCACAGGTCATACGCTAGACTGGCTTGTGCAATATCTGCCCGTACAAATACTTTCTCAGCATTGGGTTACAAGGGCAGTGGAAATTACCGCTAAAACTATAGCTGGGAACTTCTATAAAGTTTCTAAAGAGGTTTCTCCTCTTACACACGCAGTTCATGCACTCAAGGTTTATAAAGATAAGTTAGGCAACAATTAACGAATTATAAAGTGAAGCCAAAAGAGATCAGTGAATTCAGCGATACTGCGCTATTGATCGTCTGGGATGACGAACATGAAAGTATC
This sequence comes from Candidatus Dadabacteria bacterium, assembly GCA_023250035.1. Lineage (GTDB taxonomy): Bacteria > Desulfobacterota_D > UBA1144 > Nemesobacterales > CSP1-2 > CSP1-2. The sequence continues at coordinate 10,789 of JAHFBK010000049.1, read as the reverse complement.
TATCTTTATGAAGACCTCAGACAATCATGCCCCTGTGCTTCATGCGATGAACTTAGAAAATCGAGCAAAATCGGTCGTGAGGGTAAGCTGCCTTTTAAACGTATTATCCCCATGGGAACGTCTCTTCAAAAATTGGAAATAAAACCTGAGAGAATAGATCCAGTAGGTCTATATGCCATCAGGTTTAGATGGAATGACGGTCATGAAACAGGGATATATTCTTTCGAGTTTCTAAGAAAGCTGTGTATGTGTGAGAAGTGCCAACCCTCTCAAAAGTAACAAACCGATGCAAGATACATGATACACGATTCATGATTTATCTTGCATTCTGCATCTTGTATCCTGCATCATAATTATTTTCATTCGTTTTAATTTGTGTCAATTCGTGGCTGAGTATCTAATAAAATTTCACTGTATCTCAAATACTATATTTACCGTTGCGGTGACTGTAAGTTCACCTGGCTCAATTGGGGTTGGAGCGGCCTCCATAGCGGCTAATTTCTGGGCACCAAATTCCCTATATAGCGGCCTTGGCACCTCATAAGAAGGTGAGATTTTAAGAATCCTAACTATCTTTACCCCTGAGGCGTTAGCAACTATTTCAGCTGTTCCTTTTGCATCCTGTACTGCTTTGACTAATGCCTCCTTTCTATACTCCTCTCTTTTATCGCTCCCGAAGCTTATGTTCTCAATCCTGTTTGCCCCTACTTGAGTTGCGGAATCAATAAGTTTTCCGAGATCGTTAAGATTATGAGTTTCAACAAGAACTTCGTTAGACGCTCTATACCCAGTTAGCTCAGTCTTTTTTGTTCTATCATTGTATTCGTACAACGGATACAACTGATACCCTGTGGTTGAAATCTTATCACTCTTACCAATTTGAGGTTTGAGTTTATCCAAAACATTTTTCATCCTCTCCGCATTCTCTCTAACAGTGTCCGAGGCCTTCTTCGCAGTCGTCTCAACAGAAAGCGTAAGATATGCTACATCAGGTTTTATTTTTATCTCTCCCCTCCCTGTCACCTCAAGCGTATTTTTCTCATACATCCCTGTTTGGGCAATTGCTTGGTTGCTCATTAAAATTATTAATTGACAAGTAATAAATCCAGTAATGAGCAAAGTAGAACTACCTGGAAAATGAGACCTCTTTAACATTCTGCTTCCTCCTTTCAAACTTCTCTCTTTACCTTACTCATAGAACACTTTTTCTTCAAACATTGGATAATGCTTCCTGTTTAAAGTCCAAAGCTTAAAGCCATTTATTTTCGTCGCCGCTCCGATCAAAGAATCTGCCATTGTTACATTATGGGATTTTCCAAACTTATTAATAAATACTCCAGCAAGTTTCCCAACCTTCTTATCAATATCAATTACGCTGAAAGATTCAAGAAAGTATTCTGTTTTTACCTTCTCTTTTTCTCTCACATCAGCATAAATCTCTGCTATCTGGATTGGGGTTATAAATACATAACCTTTAGTTTCAACGACTACTTCTGTAAATCTTCTTTTTATAATTTCAATTCCTCTTAAAATAAATATAAGAACGTCAGTATCAATAACTATCATAAATTCCGGTCTCTTCTGAGCTCTCTTATGTATTCTTCAACGTCAAATTTTCTATCCTTCCATATACCATAGACAGCCTCAGTCCGCCTTAGTATCTCCTCCACCCTTCGATTTATCCTGTTTTTTATGCTTTCACGTATAAGCTCAGACATAGTTTTCCCAGTAGTTTTGCTTTCTTTCTTTAAAAGCCTATAGAATTTTTCTTCAATATATATCTGCGTCCTTCTCATTTTATGATGTATATATACATTATATTATTTTAAATAATAATGCAAGGTGTTATACGCAATGCTAATAGATAATTCGTTCGATTATATACCTGAGAGCCACCTCTTCCAACGAAACAAATGACATTACCTTCATGTCAAGGACAGGCTAAGCCTGTCCTACAAGGAGGTTATGGCACATGTATAAATAGGTAGTAGGAACGCCATCTTGCTTCGATAAATTTCCCTTATAACAATCTTCATACCCCCCCTATAGGGAGTGGTATAGCCGAGATTTTCTAACCTCGGAAAGAGATGGTATGGATGCCCGATTACCCTATGTCCCCATATGCATTAAATGGGGAACATTCGGGTATGACAGGGGGAGCACCTTCTAGGCGCGATGAATTCCTCTTAAAAAATCCGCGACTGGAAAGTCGCAGCTATCGAGAGGTTATTTTCAAATGATTACAGCACGATAGCCGAGGTTTTCCAACCTCGGGATATAGCGTATGTCGAAGTCAGAAAACCTGTTATGAACAAATGTAACTGAGGTCTTTAGACCACATATTATGGAATCCTGACCTGTCGTGAGTATTTCGGCAGTTCGACAAGCTTGTCCTGAGCGAAGTCGGAGGGCTCGCTGCTCACTACAGGTCCTGTCGGACGAGGATTCTGTTACGGTTATTCTCTTACGTTGAACTCACGTTATATTATCTATGGCTGAAAGATCTTCTTTGCTAAGCTTCCAACCCGCTCCTCCAACATTCTCTTCAAGCTGTGAAGGGCGTTTTGCACCGACTATTGCCGATGTTATGGCTGGATTAGACAAAACCCAAGCAACTGAGAGTTGACCCACAGTCTTTCCATATCTGCTTGCAATCTTCTTTAGCTTCTCAACGATTTTCAGATTTCTTCTAAATTGTTTTCCATGAAATAAATCAATATGAGGTTGCCAGTCCCCTGGATCAGGGAAAAGCTCTCCTGAGCGCCAGTCATTTTTTGGGAATTTTGTATCTTTTGCAAATTTTCCCGTTAGAAGTCCATAGGCAAGCGGACCATAAGCCACAACACCAATACCATTCTTAAGGCAAAAAGGAAGTACGTCCTTCTCAATATCTCTCATAAGTAAGTTGTATGGAGGTTGAAGTGAAATTATTGGTCTTATCTTCATACATTTTTTCACCTGCTTTACAGTAAAATTTGAAACACCGACGTGCCGGACTTTGCCTGATTTTACTAAATCATCCATCGCCCTCATTGTAACTTCGAAATACGTATGGTAATCAGGCCAGTGAACTTGATAAAGGTCTATATAATCAGTTTTGAGTCGCCTTAGACTTGCTTCAACAGCGCTCATAATGTGATGCCTTGTGCTCGAACGAAACATACAACCGTGGTCATCCCATGCAAGCCCGACTTTCGTAGCTATAATTACATCCTTTCTTCGAGAACCTAGAGCCTCTGCAAGAACTTTTTCTGAGTGCCCGAACCCATAAATATCTGCAGTGTCAAAAAAATTAATTCCAAGATCTAGCGCCCGCCTTGCGGCAGCTATAGACTCTTTATCTTCCGTCTCACCCCAACTTCCGCCCATTGCCCAACATCCAAACCCTATAGCTGACAGCTTTAAATCAACATTTCCAAGCTTTCGATAGTCCATATTTTACTCCGATCAAAATATAATTTTAAAAAAATTCTGACTACTACTTAACTATTGAAATAATTCACTGAGGATAACCTAAATAAAATGATTTCGTAATTCAACTAGAAAGGGTAGTCACAAATTTTTATAATTAGATAGGAATAATACATCACTTATTACTGCTCATAGATTAATCTATCAAATCAATCAAATCATCACCACAGTCAGGGGGATCAATGCAGGGTTCAAACTCATTTTGATTGCTGTGGTCAGCAGCCATACCATAGCGGTGACCTACTTCATGTTTCCAAGCTCGTAGTATCCCACATGGATTCATACTTTCTTTAGCAATTATTATTAAATCAGAGCTTGGATAAAAGATACCAGTGCATACATCTCTATCCAAAGCCTCGCATTCAAAAGTAAAGGGAACCACAAAGACTCTTAGCATCGAGAGTGGAAACACTGTATTTCCGCTCGGAATCTTAAAATCACCAGACCCAATCCCAGCACCCATCATGAATTGACATTCTAAAAAATCGGCAGCCCTTTTGTCGAGTAAATCCAGAATGTTATTTATATCCCCATCCACATCATCTCTAATTGCGACCCGCATTCCATAAACTGGGGTTGGGCGGCTGAAGTTTTGAGAAAGTGCTTCTTTCTCTGTGATCAATGTATCCACAGTTCCAAATGAAGATAATATGTCTTCACTACAAGCTAGGAATAATAATGGAAAGAAAATTAAACATGCTAAAAGTATCTGCCTCATCATCTTACCTATGAGTTGATAATTATATCAATCAATTTATGAGCCTACTAATTTTGGATTCACTATTTAAAGTTAAAGAATTTTACATAATATATTCTCTAATACAACGCTAAAAATCGAGTCAGATACTCTTTTTTCAATTGAGCGGATATAAATCGAAGAGATAACTAACTGAAGAGATATTATAAGTTTATTAGCGCTTGACATGAATATAGTAAAATTGAACTGTGATCATTAATCCTTCAATTAACGATAAAAGTAAAATCGGCAAATCTGATTCGATCTGCTAGGCTATGGTAAACTTATCTTGATGAAAAAAATAATTAATAAATGGGTTCACATTCCTGGTCTACACTGCGGTTCTGTAGCACTTAGAGATGTAGTTACATATTATGGATATAATCTCTCAGAAGCAATGTGCTTCGGTCTAGGAGGAGGACTAGGATTTTTCTACACAAAGGGTGAAAACATAAGCCCTTCAAAGATAATACATCTTCGCGGTCCCGTGATGGAACCGAACTTTTTTAGTCTCATTGATAAACCTACCTCGTGGAAATATGAGCCGGATGAAGATAAGGCCTTCGAAATCGCAAAGGAATGGATAAATGAAGACGTTCCAATTTTAATTCAGACGGATATTTTCTACCTAAACTACTACAAATCTTCCACACACTTTCCAGGCCATATTGTATCAGTATGGGGTTATGATGATCAAACAGAAACGGTTTTTCTCGCGGATACGGGTTATAAAGGATTGCAAACCGTACCATATTGGAACTTCAAAAAGGGAAGATCTTCTAAGGCCTTGCCTTTTCCTTTAGATAACAACTGGTTTGAAGTCAATCTTAAGAAACCAATCCTGCCCTTATCTGAGGTCATACCAGAAGCAATACGAAGAAACGCAGAATTTATGATACAAGGGTCAAGGAGCCTTAGGGGGGAGTCCGGTGTAAAGACAATAAAACTTTGGTCAGAAGAGCTTCCAAGCTGGGCAGATGCGACTGACTGGAGTTGGTGTGCCAGGTTTGCATACCAGGTGATAGAAAAGAGAGGGACCGGCGGAGGCGGTTTTAGGTGGCTTTACAGGGATTTTCTAAGAGAAGCTGAGGAAATAATTCCAGCTTTAAAAGAATTTAAACTTTCTGAAAAGATGGATTTAATTGGAAATAACTGGAGCGAAATGTCAACGCTGCTTAAAGAGATAAGCGAGAGTGAGAAAAACAGCAATCTCTTTATTAAGGCTTCAGAAAAGGCAAAAGAGCTAGGAGATCTTGAAGAGGGATTTTATAGGATGGTGCTTGATAAGATTCTATAAATGAAACATAACTATTTAGCCACAAAGACGCTGAGACACAAAGTTAGAATTCAGAAGTCAGGAGTGAGAAGTCTTTTTTCTTCCTGATTCTGGCTTCTGTATTCTAGCACCTGATTCCAGTTTAATCTCATATTTCTCCCTTGTGCCTTAGTGGCCGAGCGGTTACAATGAAACTTCTTCTTTTTGACATTGACGGAACATTAATTCTCACTGGAGGTGCAGCGACAAGGGCAGTAAACCGTGCCTTTAATAAAATCTATAGAATTGATAACGCAATGGATGGGATCAGACCCGAGGGAAATACTGACCCTGCAATCCTTAGAGAAATCTTCCACAAAAGAATAGGCAGAGATCTTTTAGCCGACGAGTTAAATATCGTTTTTAATGAGTATGTTCTGTTTCTTAGAGAGGAGGTGGCAAATTCCGACGGTTATACAATTATGCCCGGGATCAAAAATCTGATCAAAGCGCTATCTAAAAGAAAAGACGTCCTTCTTGGTATTGCTACTGGAAATATTGAGGAGGGTGCACACATAAAACTCGAGCGTGCAGGTCTTAATTCTTATTTCAAATTTGGTGGGTTTGGCTCAGATTCTGAAGTCAGAGAGGAATTAATTCGGATTGCTATTGAAAGAGGGAAAAAGCTTCTTAACCAAGATAAAAGGGTGGATGAAAAGGTCTTTGTAATCGGAGATACACCGCTAGATATTATTCATGGTAGAGCAGCAGGGGCAAGGACGGTTGCGGTTGCTACAGGATCATATTCGGTAAGTGAATTGGAAAAATATGAACCATATTTTCTATTTGAAAATTTCTTGGATTTTGAGGGTGTTTTAAAAATATTTTGACTCGACCTGCGAACCGACACAAGTAAACACGAAGAAAAAAAAGGTGGTGAGATTCCTAGAACTGCTTTTGCTGTTAGGGGTTTAATAGCTGAAATCAGGAGGAGTAGGGGCACGTTGCAACGTGCCCCTACTTTAATTCACTTAAATCCATGTTCATTCGTGGCTAAATAGTTTTAGACCACCCGTCTTAAAACAGAACTCAACCTTTCATAATCATCCTTAAAAATCCTTGCAAGGCTCTTTCCCATTCTAACTATATAATCCTTATCCTTCTTTCTCGCATCTTGAGCGTAACGAAGTGATGAGATAAGAAGCTCGTCTATAGGAATGTTTGTCGAAGAAATAATGGTCCTTAGGAAAAAATCTTCAGATGTGAGTTTTTCCACCTCATTGCTATTGCATTCGTAAATAAATGTGTGGATAGGGGGTGGAAGAAGCGGTAGGGAAAATCTTATTTTCTCCCCATCAGAATAAGCGGTAATTAGAACGTGAAACTCCGTCTTTAAAAGCTCGAATATATGGGGTTGCTCACGCCGTAATTCATCCATGGTCATACCATAAAGCATTTGGTTTTCTCCCAGGCTCTTTGCTCTCTGTAAGAATTTCATAAACTAACCCGTAAACAACTGGGCTTGAATTGGTTTTTACAAAATAACCAAAAGAAGGCGATTCCCCCAAATTTTGGGAACGTGCAATAAATACCTTTGTGCTTGATTCTACCACCTCGCCTACACGATTCATTAAACCCCTGGACTCCTTTTAGACAAACCCTTTCTTGAAAGAGTCACTTTAAAATCAGACCTAACCAATGCCTCCCTAACAAGTTCATAAAAGAAATCTCTATCCTTAGCCTTAACTACAGCCTGTTCGTGGGCTTCGATGAGAGCAGTTGGATACCCATTGCCCTTTTTTGCTTGATCAAATATTAGCGTATGAACAAGATTTAGAAGGTCGCTGTCTTGAGCCACCCATTTCGGGACCTCTACTCTTGAAATCTCTTCCCCAACGTTTAGATAGAAAAAAAAGATATGATGTTCTCCATAAAGCTCAAGTATCTTAGAAGAGCTTTCAAATAAGGGAGACCTTTCACCAGGCTCAAGAACCCTAGAGAATAAGATTCTGTCCGTCACTCTTTGAATTGGAGAACATGGAAGCTCTGGCAGTTCTGTGTAAGGACACTGACTACAGTAGCTAATCTCCTCAGGACATAGCCCGACTCGAAGAGCGTTTATTATATCAATGCTTCCAGGATAACTAATGTAGCCCGCAATGGGAACCCTCAAGGTTTTTAGCTTATCCAACACATTAATAAATGAGTTCATAATCTCACCCTTAAAATCGCTGGGTGTTCCCTCAAGCCTCCAGAAAATAAGGGTACCGTCACAGAGGGCAAGGGTATTATCTTTATTTTCGCATTCCTCTAGAAGTCTTAGAATCTCCTCAAATTCCATGAGAGCTCTTTTTTCAGATATTGCCTCGCTATCGGCTGGGATCATTCTTCCATCCCAGGTCGTAAGCCTATCTTCGTCTCCGTAAAAAAACTTGGGATAAGACCTAAGGTGAGCCTTTCCGTCCGTTCCGTAGTGAAGAATTACGGAACCTATATTAATCAAATAGCACGGAAGCGCCTCATGTCTATCAGGAAAGATCTGAGAGCCGTCAGAAGCTAGAACTGTGTAGCTTGAAGGACGAGGCGGAAGTGTGTATGTAATATTAAGTGGAGAGGAAATACCTGGTAAAAGCCACGATGTTTTACTTAGTTTTACCTTCTTAGAGAATTCTTGCCATTGCCTAGACCTTAGCTCAAGTTCACTATAGGCAAGGTTTATTTTATCAATAAATTTCCCCTCAAAGTCCTTCTTTTCCTCAACCATTTTGTTGATTTGAGGTTTCAAAAAAGGGAAATTAAGCATCTAGATGGGAAAGATAACACGGCTTATTTATCTATGCAAGAAAGAGAGTTATTTACCAGCTAATGAGCATGAATTTCAGTTAATAAAATGATGCGAGATGCAGGATACATGATTCATTATATACAATGCATCTTTATCCTGCATCGTGTATCCTGTAACTTACACCTCACTCTTTATGCATTCATCTCGCTTTGTATTTAATGAATAGTTACCAAGAAAGAAATAAAGAAGCGGGCATCCCGTTACACGAGAAGCCCGCTTATTACTATCTTTTCAAAATTAAACCTTCTTAAAAATCTCCCATACCGCCCGGTGGCATAGCACCAGGTCCGAACTCTTCTTTCTTCCTAGGCTTTTCAGCAACAAGAGCCTCTGTTGTAAGTAGAAGTCCAGCTACACTTGACGCATTCTGTAGCGCAAACCTCACTACCTTTGTTGGGTCCAGTATCCCTGCCTCTACTAAATCACAATACTCTAACCTCGCTGCATCAAACCCAAATGACCCCTTCCCCTCCTTTATCTTCTCTACCACTATTGATCCATCCCAGCCTGCGTTACTCGATATCTCCCTTAAAGGTTCCTCAAGAGCTCTCTTAACAATGTTAACACCTGCTTTTTCCTCTTGATCATCTATCTTGAGTGCATCTAGCGTCTTTATAGCCCTTATATATGTTACTCCTCCCCCTGGCACTATACCCTCTTCCACCGCTGCCCTCGTCGCATGTAAAGCATCCTCTACCAACGCCTTCTTATTCTTCATATCAGCTTCTGTTGCCGCTCCTACCCTTATCACTGCTACTCCACCTGCTAGCTTAGCTAACCTCTCCTGCAGCTTCTCCTTATCGTATTCACTTGTCGTCTCATCAACCTGGGCCTTTATCTGTCTAATCCTCCCCTCTATATCTGCCTTCTTCCCCGCTCCACTTATTATAGTCGTATTATCCTTGTCTATCACTACCTTCTTTGCCCTCCCTAAATCCTTAAGTGTCACATTCTCTAGCTTCATCCCCGCCTCCTCTGCTATTACCTTTCCCCCAGTTAATATCGCTATATCCTCAAGCATCGCCTTTCTCCTATCTCCAAACCCGGGCGCCTTTACGGCAGCACACTTAAGCGTCCCCCTAATCTTATTCACTACCAGAGTGGCTAGCGCTTCGCCCTCTACATCCTCTGATACTACTAGTATCGGCCTCCCACCCCTCGCCACCTCCTCTAATAGTGGTACTAGATCCTTCATTCCAGAAATCTTCTTATCGTATAAAAGCATATATGGATCCTCAAGCTCTACCTCCATCTTCTCAGGATTCGTTACTAAATATGGACTCAGATACCCCCTATCAAACTGCATACCCTCTACTACTTCCATTGTAGTCTCTAAACTCTTCCCCTCCTCTACCGTAATTACCCCATCCTTCCCTACCTTCTCCATTGCGTCTGCAAGAATATTCCCTATTGTCTCGTCTCCATTTGCAGAAACAGTGGCAACAGAAGCAATCTCCTTTCTCCCCTTTACCCCCTTGCTAAGCTTCCTTATCTCCTCAACCACTGACTCTACTGATCTATCAATACCCCTCTTTAGCTTCATGGGATCGTGCCCTGCTGCTACCAGTTTTATCCCCTCTCGGAAGATAGCCTGAGCTAGCACTGTAGCAGTGGTTGTGCCATCACCTGCCACGTCGCTTGTCCTCGATGCTACCTCTTTTACCATCTGTGCGCCCATGTTTTCAAACTTGTCTTCAAGCTCTATTTCCTTCGCCACGGTAACACCGTCTTTAGTGACAACGGGAGCACCAAATGTTTTCTCAATTAAAACGTTCCTACCCCTTGGACCCAATGTCGCTTTTACTGTATTTGCGAGTATGTTTACCCCTTTTAAAACCAAGGTTTGTGCTTCTCTACCAAACTTAATATCCTTTGCAGCCATACCAACTACCTCCTTAATTTTGTTTGATTATTAAGACTTTTCTACAACTACTGCTAAAACCTCATCTTCCCGAAGTATAAGATATTCGTCACCTTCGATATTTATCTCGGTTCCTCCATATTTACTGAATAGAATTCTATCCCCAACTTTGACATCGAGAGGACGTGTCGAGCCGTCTTCAAGGAGCTTTCCTTTGCCTACGGATACAACCTTAGCCTCTTGTGGTTTCTCTTTAGCAGTCTCTGGGATTATAATTCCGCCCTTTGTTTTCTCTTCGGTATTTAGCCTTTTTACCAGTATCCTATCGTAGAGCGGTTTTACCTTCATTCAAGCTTCCTCCTTTTGTGTGGATTTGATCGGATATTAGCACTTAGACTATCATAGTGCTAATCTTGGACATAAAGATAATCATCCCAAGATTTTTGTCAAGTGCTGACTCTGCCATGAGTGGCTTTAAGTACTATTACTTACATAGGATGTAATTAAAAATCAGCATGTTGACAAATCTTTTAAACTGTGAGATATTAAGAGCAGTTTTAAGTTTTAGGAGGTAATTTGATTTGTTAAAGGGTAAAGTAAAATGGTTCAATAGCTCAAAAG
>JAHFBK010000156.1 GCA_023250035.1 Candidatus Dadabacteria bacterium | reverse complement strand
CTCCGTACCTTCATCATTCTGTCCTCTAGAGTTGGTTCAAGAAGAACAAAAGCTTTTCCTAATTGAGAATAAATCACCTCTCCATAACTCTTTCCGATTGCATCTTGAAGGGAAACATTACCTAAATGGGTTCCAAAGACCCTTTCTTCTTTCACCTTTACAAGGAATGTTTTATTATCCGAAGAGAGAAGTAGAACAAAATCGCCTGATTTTATTTCCATTTCATTCGGAATGGTAAATAAAAAACAAAGCCATTTCAAGAATCAATGTAAATCTCAGCCACTAAGGCACAAAGGCACGGAGATCTGTTTTTACCACTACGACACAACGGCACAACACAAAGAAAAGAATTAAATAAAAAATTTTTCACGTCGTGTCTTAGTGTCGTCGTGGTTAATGTTCTCTTTTGTATCTCAGTGTCTTTGTGGCTAAATAACTACGAATCACGCTGTGGTTCAAAAAGGGTGAAAAGCAAAAACCCCACGAAAACAAAAGCGGCTGAAATTAGATACATTCCTGTAAAGCCCAAATCCCTTGCAATTACCCCAAATACAAATGCCAGAAAATTCGTACCAATTCCGAAGCAGGCATTAAATGCCCCCATAGCCTTCCCTCTCTCATCAGGGTTTGCTTTATCCATCATTAATGCACTCAAGGTTGGATATAGCATCCCATAGCTAAGACTAAATAAAAAAGAAATTAAGACAAGCTCCCATACCGAGTTTATAAAAATCATCGCTGCAATCGAAAACGAAAAAACAAACAAGCTTGGTGATGCCACCTTCTTTCTTCCAAATACATCTGAAACTCTACCTCCTATTATCCTTACTGACGTAATTGTTACAGCGTATATAAGAAAGAAATAGAAGACATCTAAGCCTTTCGGTCTTACAAATACAGAGATAAAATTGAGCACAGAGCCAAAACCACCTGCAAGGATTAGGTTTGAAAGAAGCGGCACTGCATATCTTTTTGAAAAGGCGAGCCGAAAAAAATCAAGCACATAAGGGTCAACGGAACGTTTAAAGTCAGCGTCTCTAGTCGGATAAACAAGAAGAATCGCTATCAGACTGAATGAAGAAGCATAGATGAAGAAAAATCGGAATCCGAGTTTTTCAATTACTCCTTCTCCCATAGTGGGTCCCAACGCATAAGAGGCGATAGTAAATGCACCAAATATCCCGAGACCCTGTCCTCTTCTCACCTCAGGAATAAAATCGGCAACAGCAGTTCCTGCAGAGGTAAAAAAGAATGCAAACCCTGACCCTTGAAGCATCCTAAGAATATAAAAAATGGGGCTTAGCTCTCTTACGAAGAGGTAACTAAGTGAAGACAAAAACATAACGATAGCTCCAAAGAGCATAAAACTTCGTCTCCCATACTTGTCTATCAAGAATGCAACAATAGGAATAGAACCAAGAGAGGTTACTCCAAATGAACCCATAATGAACCCAATGTTGGCTTCATTCCCACCTAATTTCTTTATAAATAACGGGAGAAGAAAAAAAGAGGAGAAGTTACAAAACAGGAAGAAATTTGCAATTGTTATTAAGGAAAAGTTTTTACTCTCTGTTTTATCGAGTCCTGAAATCATCGGGGCTATAAGTTTACGTGCTTAGTAACTATTTAGCCACAAATGAACAAGCTCTAATGACCAAATCTAAACTGCAATCACAAATGGCCAAATCACAAATTCCAAATTCAAGTTGTTCTCTAAAATCCTCCCTCTTGATCCCCGACTCGATCGGGGATACCACAAAACCCAATGTTTGGTACTTCAAATTTATAGCTTGGTGGTTGTTTGAGATTTACTGCTCGTGATTCGGAATTTGTGGTTCCATCTCTAGCTAAAGAAGGTAGAAGAGAAAGTAAGAGCGGCTTCCAGCCGCGACGGCTTTATGCAATACAGCAACAATCAAAGATAAATTTTTGACAAAGGTTAATATCGTTATATAATCTTAGTTTTTAGGTTGAGCCGTTAGCTCAGGCTGGTAGAGCATCTGCCTTTTAAGCAGAGGGTCGCAGGTTCGAGTCCTGCACGGCTCATACGATTACGGATTCCGGGCTGACCACTTTTTCGTGCTCGCTGATTCTTCATCGAGCTTAATTGAGACTCATAAATATCGTAAATTTAAAAATCCGAAATCCGTAAATCTACAATCCGAAATAAAAGTGTCCCCGTCGTCTAGCTAGGCCTAGGACACCGCCCTTTCAAGGCGGTAACAGGGGTTCAAATCCCCTCGGGGACGCCAATTCTCCATAGTAGTAACTCAAGTAGAATTTGGCTTAACTACCTATTCAAACATTCACTCCTGCCTATAGGCTCAACTAGCTTTTAACCTTTTGCCCACAAGCATCAATTGAATAGAGGTACTAACCATTCCAGAATAGAACCTTTACAGATCTAACCAACGTCGCGTGGCAATATAGATCCAAAGGGGGATTGACGTTCGTTCATACTATTCACAAATCTTTCGCTAAAACCAACATTTAACCAAGTGGTTGACACTTTAAACAAATATGGTATCATTTAACCATATGGTTAAATCTATAGCATATGACCTCGATCTTATTTTTCACGCCCTTTCGAACTCAACTCGACGAGCTATTCTTCGAGATATCTCCAGATGTGAAAAGACAATTAAAGAGATCGCCAAACCATATAAGATGTCATTAGCTGCAGTCTCAAAACATTTGAAGATGCTTGGAAGCGCACACCTAATAAAGCGCCGAAAGGAAGGAAGTTTTCACATCATCAAGCTCAACGCCAAGGGTTTTAAATCAGCCGAGCAGTGGTTATCTTATTACCAAAAATTCTGGGACCGTCGTTTGGATGCTCTTGAACGTTTGCTTGAAGAGGGAGAAGAATGAGTGAGATAATAAAACTACAGGTTAAAAAAGTCATAAAAGCAAAGAGGGAAAAGGTTTTTCAGGCATGGACACAGCCTGAAATTGTTAAAAGGTGGTTTGCCCCCGGAGAAATGACTGTTCCAGATGCGCAAATTAACCTCCGTATTGATGGCGCCTTTCACATACAGATGAAGGGGGAAATGGACAAAACTCCTACGGCTATCGGTGTTTATAAAAAGATTATATCCAATGAGCTTCTTATTTTCACTTGGTCTTGGGAGGGAAATGATAGTCCTGAGACATTTGTGACAGTTGAATTCAAAGATGTCAAAGGTGGTACGGAAGTTGTTATCATACATGAGCGATTTGCAGATTATAAAACGCGCGACCTTCATAAACAGGGTTGGAGGGGTTGTTTAGAAAATCTGACTAAAAGAATTAGCCAATGGGAGGAATGAAGAACCCTTAAGCAAGCTAGTGAGAATTATCAAGTCAAAATTCAATGTTGACTGACAATGCTATTTAGGTCTTTTTCTATTTGGTCCATTAAAGCATTCCATTCTTTTATAGAAGGAGCATTATATCGAGAAAATTGCTTCTCAATTAAAAAACCAGAATGGGTATTTCTGATCTTGCGATCCTCTAAGTTTGGCATCACAAGATTGCCATATTTGTGTAGGACGTTGGTTGAGTATGAATTAGTACCATAAAAGTGATAGGTTAAAACAAAATATCTTCGAGATGGAAGTGGGCTTTGAAAATCATATTTATTTCTTGATTCAAGCCGAGATAACATAACTACCATTTTATAACCTATCCCCTGTTTTGATTATATAACAGAAGGGTACCCATATGCAAGTTGAGTTCTTTCTTTAAATAAACTTTTGTATAAAGACTCTCACAACTATTAAACCACATATAAAGACACATTTACACAAACAAAAAATCCATCCGTGGAAAGCTAAAGCCTTTCTCTGGATACAAATGCTACATGAGAAAAAAGAGGTAATTGTAGTAGCGGAATCCTTTAGGATTCAATTCTTAAATTTTAAAGTAATCACAAAAGGGAAAAAATATTGTATAATCAAGAAAAAGTAATGGAGATAAACATGGCAGATAAAACCTTTATAAACCCATTAACTCTAAAAACAGATACACGGATTACAGCAGACAGGATTTTGGAATCTATCGAAATACTCAGATTTCAAGGCTTAGTACCCCATCAAATCAAATTTGGAATGGTAGATAAATGCCCCGAATGCGGAGAACCAACCTGGGGGCTATTTATGGCTGAAGACGAAGGAGTCAAAATAGAGGAAGGAGAACCCCTTGGGATTTGTCTTCAATGCAACGCCACTATATTTGTTGATGAAAATGGTAAACCAAATGCGAGGATTATTAGTAGCCAAGATTTACTAAGGGGTTTACGAATCGGCAAAGGGAAATGATAGATTCCATTATCTTCAATATTATCTTCCACCTGATACAGGAGTAGCCCCTAAGACCTCCAGATTCCCTGCATACATAGTCATACAACCTGTTCCTAGAGTGGAGTGGCTACATTTTTTAGATAAGTTTCTTTACCATGAGGCAGCACAATCACAGGTAATACTCTTGTTTCCTGACTTATTTGCGTTCCGTAGTTTTCATATATTGTAGAATAATATCGTACCCTTGTCTTAATATCTTTATAGGCTGTATCACTATCACTTGTGTTTTCAATAGTTACATGATGAATTATGGCTGGGCAGCTCGATCCCGCATAAACATGCCAATCCGTAATTTTAATATACCACTCTGGATTATTAATCATCAGGTTTTTAATATCTATTTCTTCAGCTCTTCCCGTAGCACAAAATAGACTAGTCAGTAATAAGACTATCATCGCTTCATGCATATATATCTCCTTCTTATTTAATTTTAACTAATATGGAATGCCTGTCCCAATACAATCAATACAATACGCACTGCCTTATGGCCACTTTCGTTAATAAAATGAGATTTTTTTATTGAGTTAGAATTTTCTTAGCATTACATGCAGCTTTGTACTTATTTCGCCTCTTATTTTCAACTAAATCAATTTTGACATAACCTTTGCCTCCCAGTCGGTTGCAAGGT
>JAHFBK010000048.1 GCA_023250035.1 Candidatus Dadabacteria bacterium | reverse complement strand
CTATTTGTTCAGGTGTAGAATCAGCCCCGTACTTTCTTGAAACACTCCAGTATACATTCCCTACCCCACCCTTTACACGAAAAAGCGTGTCGGCAGCATCAAAAAAAACAGCTTTAATTTGGTCATTTCCATTCATAGCCATGTTTACTTCAGGGAAATAGTTATTGGGTAGCTCATGAGTTTTAGCTGCAACTGGCCACCAGCAAGCCTGTCCTGAGTAGTGAGCCTGTCGAACTATCGAAGGAACTGGTGGCCTACCCATCCTTTTTTTATAAGCGTCCATATACTCTGGTTAGATCACGAGTTCCCTCAGCTAAGCTAAGGGCAGGCTTGCCCTGAACTCGGATTCAGGGCTTGCTCGTGACCTTTTACACTGAATTTGCTTTATTTCAGAATGGTATAATATATACTTTAAATAAAGAGTAAAGCAAAATGGGTGGAACAAACCAGAGAACAAAAATAATTGCTGTATTAGATGACCTATTTTTCACTTCTAAGATAAAAGAAGCTGCAAAATCCCTTAATTCAGACTTAGAATTTACAAAAAACACCAATGGATTAATCCAAAAACTAAAATCCGAAAAGCCTTCCCTTATCATCTTTGATCTTAACTCAAAAGCCTGTAATCCGCTTGAAACCATAAAAGAACTTAAATCATCATCCTACCTAAAAGACATTCCTGTCCTCGGCTACTTATCCCATGTCCAAACCGACCTAAAAGACGAGGCGGATAAAACAGGATGCGACCTTGTACTCCCAAGATCAAAGTTTTCTAAAGACTTAAAAGAGATTATAACGAAGTACTCAATACAAAGGTAAGAATCACCATTATTAAAATGTGATACCGCAAAATCACAGTGTTTGTTATTCCACTTAAGCTGTATAATATAGGTGTCAGCAAAGATCCAAATATAACTTTAGAGGTGATTATATGAACAATTTATATACAGCCGTAATAAAGCAGGATGGTGATTGGTGGATTGGTTGGATAGAGGAAGTCCCAGGAGTAAATTGCCAAGAAGTATCTCGTGATGAATTATTAGAAAGCCTAAGAATAACTCTAAGAGAGGCTTTGGAATTTAACAGGCGAGACGCAATAGCCGCAGCAGGAGGGAACTATCAGGAAGAGCAAATCGCTGTATGAAACGGAATGGCTTAATCCGGCATCTTCATTCTCATGGTTGTGAACTACTCAGAGAAGGCAAGCGTCATTCTTGGTGGCATAATCCAGTATTAAACAAAAGGTCTGCAGTTCCAAGGAATAACGAAATAAGCGATATTCTCGCAAGAAAAATATGCAAAGATCTTGGAATACCACCCATTAAATAACGTTGATCAGGGCCAGACTTTATTAAACTGTTGTAGACCAAGATGTCATAAGACTACTATGTAGAAGCGGATGTGCTATACGTCCACCTTGAAAAAGCGAACTTCATACGCTCAGTGAAATGCGAGATGATCGGATTGCTTTTGACTATAGTGTAAGGAATTGGGATGGCTAATAATTCTTAAAAAATCTAAACGAACAAGGTGGAGCATAGACAAATCATAATCAAAGCAAAACGAAATGACAATTTATAAACTCACACTTTTTTCATACCCCAAACTCGGCTGAAGCCATTTCTCAGCGACCTCTATAGACATACTTTTTCGTCTGGAGTAGTCCTCAACCTGGTAGCGGTCTATTTGACCTACATGGAAGTACTTTGCTTCCGAGTGGGCAAAATACAAACCTGAAACAGAGCTTGGAGGATACATGGCGAAAGTTTCTGTGAGGGTTATTCCGGTGTTCTTCTCAGCATCGAGCAACTCCCAGAGCAAGCTTTTTTCTGTATGATCTGGGCAGGCTGGGTAACCAGGTGCTGGACGGATTCCTCTATATTTCTCATTGATCAAGTCTTCAAATGAGAGATTCTCATCTTTACCAAACCGCCAAATTATCCGTGCTTTTTTATGCATCATTTCTGCAAGAGCTTCGGCAAATCGATCACCCAGTGCCTTAACCATTATGGCAGAATAGTCATCGTTCTTAGCTTTTAAGGTTTTGGCAAATGCTTCAACCTCCTCTCCAGCAGTCACTGCAAAACCTCCGATGTAATCCTTACGACCAGACTCCTTAGGTGCAACAAAATCTGCCAGACAGTAGTAAATACCATTCTCATCTTTTACCTTTTGCTGACGGAGGAAGTGGAATGTTCCCAAAACTTCTTTGCGTGTTTCGTCCGTATAAACCTCAATATCGTCACAGACACTGTTGGCAGGCCAGAGAGATATAACAGCGCGGGCTCTGAAGCGTTTCTTTGTAATAATCTCCTTAAGTAGTCTTTGAGCATCCTGATAAAGCTCCCGTGCTTGGGCTCCATAATTCCTATGTTCAAAAATCTTGGGATAAACCCCTTTAAGTTCCCACGTCCAGAATAGAGGCGACCAGTCTATATAAGGGGTAATCTCTTCAAGGGGAATGTCTTGAAAAACCTGCAAGCCTAATTTGTCAGGAGTATCTATAAGTATATTATTCCAATCTGTCTTAAATTTATTGGCTCGAGCTTCTGATATAGGAACAAAATTTCTTTTTTTCTTACCTGCAGCGTGTTGTCGTCTTCGCTTTTCCTGCTCGACTCGGAGCTCAGCGACATACCTATCTATCTTTTCTGGATTCAGTAGATTGTTACAGACACCGACAATCAGGGAGGCATCCAGAACATGTTCGGCTACACCACTATAATGGGGGGCGATCTTAATAGCAGTATGGGCTTTGCTAGTCGTTGCTCCCCCAATAAGAAGGGGTATTTTAAAACCCTGCCGCTCCATTTCAGAAGCATTATGGATCATTTCGTCAAGAGAGGGTGTTATAAGCCCGCTTAAGCCGATAATATCGGCATTTATTTCTCTAGCAGTATTTAATATTTTTTCACAGGGAACCATCACACCAAGGTCAATAACTTCATAGTTATTACATGCAAGAACCACAGCAACGATATTTTTTCCAATATCGTGTACATCACCCTTCACCGTAGCAATAACAAACCTCCTTTGATTTCTTGCGGTTTGGGTCTTGGCTTTTTCAGACTCCATAAATGGTTCGAGATAAGCAACGGCCTTTTTCATAACGCGCGCACTTTTAACGACCTGGGGAAGAAACATCTTGCCCGATCCAAAAAGGTCTCCAACTACCTTCATGCCATCCATAAGGGGACCTTCGATAACCTCAAGAGGCATTGCGTATTGTTGACGTGCTTCTTCGGTATCCTCTTCAATATAATCCATGATTCCGTTAACCAGAGCATGTGTGAGTCGTTCATTTACGGTACCTCTTCGCCAGAGGTTTTCATCCTTTACTTTAGCTTTATCTTTGTCTTTGACCCTCTCTGCATATTCTATAAGGCGTTCGGTTGCATCTGGTCGCCGATTGAGAAGAACATCCTCAACTAATTCAAGTAATTCTTTATCAATTTCTTCGTATACAGCAAGCATGCCAGCATTAACAATAGCCATATCAAGTCCTGCATTGATGGCGTGGTATAGAAATGCGCTGTGCATTGCTTCCCGCACTATATTGTTGCCGCGAAAAGAGAAGGATATGTTGCTTATTCCCCCGCTTGTGCGTGCACCTGGACATGTGGCTCTGATTTCACTTACAGCCTCGATAAAGTCCAATGCGTAATTGTTATGCTCTTCTATTCCTGTACCCACAGTCAGAATGTTGGGGTCAAAGATAATATCCGTCGGGTCCATACCAACCTTTTCGGTCAAGAGTTTATATGCGCGTTGACAGATTCGGACTTTATCAGCTTTACTGACAGCTTGTCCATGTTCATCAAAAGCCATTACTATGACGGCAGCACCATAACGCATGATAAGCCGTGCTTGCTCAAGGAATTTTTGCTCGCCTTCTTTTAAGCTAATAGAATTCACAATACACTTGCCTTGGGCAGAACGAAGACCAGCCTCGATAACTGACCACTTGGAGCTGTCAATCATTATTGGAACACGGGCAATGTCAGGTTCGGAACCAATCAAGTTTAAAAAGCGTGCCATGCATGCTTCACTATCTAGCAGAGCCTCGTCGAAATTGACGTCTATGATGTTGGCACCGTTTTCCACCTGCTGCCGGGCTATTGCTAAAGCACCCTCGAAATCATCTGCTTTAATAAGTTTTGCAAATTGAGGCGACCCAGTTACGTTAGTTCTTTCACCAATCATAACAAATGGAGCGTTGTCACCCTCCATTTTCAAAGGTTCAAGACCGCTAAGACGAGTCGCAGGAGTAACCTTTGGAATCTTACGTGGTAGAATTCTTCTCAATCTTTCCTTAATAGCACATATATGCTCAGGCGTTGTCCCACAACAACCACCGACGATGTTCAAAAATCCGCTACGAGCAAAATCTTCCAGTAAACTTGAAGTTATATCAGGGGTTTCATCATACCCAGTTTCGCTTAAAGGATTAGGGAGACCGGCATTAGGGTAACAACTGATGTAACAATCGGCAATCTTGGAGAGTTCTTCTATATGTGGACGCATCTCTTTGGCACCTAAAGCACAATTAATACCAACACTTAATGGCTTAGCGTGCTGAACGGAGTACCAGAAGGCCTCTATAGTCTGGCCAGATAGTGTGCGGCCAGAGGCGTCCGTAACCGTTACAGAAATCATGATAGGCAGGCGTACATGATGTTCATCGAAAAGCTTTTCAATAGCAAAAATTGCCGCCTTAAGGTTTAGAGTATCAAAAGCAGTCTCTGGCAATAATATATCCACTCCGCCATCAACTAGACCTTTAACCTGCTCATAGTAAGCATCAGCCAGCTCCTGGAATGTGATGGAGCGGAATGAAGGGTGGTTAATATCAGGAGATAAAGATGCTGTTCTATTAGTTGGTCCGATAGCACCCGCAACAAAGCATTGACGATTAGGGATCCCTGCCATGAATTCATCTACTACATTGCGAGCAATTTGAGCACCTTTCCTGTTAAGTTCATAAACAATGTTGTCTAGACCATAATCAGCCTGGGCGATCCTCGTACTGTTGAAGGTGTTGGTTTCAATAATATCCGCACCTGCCTCTAAATACTGACGGTGTATAACAGTAATTATCTCAGGACAAGTTAGATTTAAAATGTCGTTATCCCCTTTAATATCCTTGTGATGATTCTTAAAGCGCACTCCCCTAAATTCAGCTTCTCCCAATTTATGTCTCTGAATCATAGTGCCCATAGCACCATCTAAAATAAGTATGCGCTCTTCAAGTAATTCTCGGAGGAGTTTATATTTTTCGCTTTCAGGTTTTATTAACATAATAGTAAAGTATATCTAAAGGACTCTTAATCCTCCTCCGACTCCAGAATCTCTAGTGTTTGTTTTACCTTATTTATTATCATAACAATAGCTTTTCCGGCTTCCTCAGGCAAACCGTCTATATCAACCTCAGTAGTTAGATCAAGCATCAATCCATCTATCTTACGCAAATATTTCTTTGCTGTATCAATTTCAGTCATGTTTAGGCCTCCTTCGAATTTCGAGATTAATCGATAATTGCATAAACCATGAAAAAACAGAGTATTAGATTGATCATATTATCTAATTCAAGCTAATAAACACAGTCCATTTTGTCATTGCATTTTTGCTGGGGCCATCTACTACTGTTATATGATATTAATGCGATTTGTTTCAGATTATGCATTCAGCGGAACTTACTAGCGATTAGTATTTAACCTAGTTCCAATTGTTTCGCATTTCACGCAACTCTTTAAAAATCGCTCTTGGATCAGTCACTAGTGATGGCTTTCTATTTTTAAGTTCCTCAATCAACTCAACAAGGTCGAATCGAAAAAATGGGTTGTATCTCTTTTCTTCACCTATAGTCGTAGGCATAGGTTCCATTCCCCGTGAATAAAAGGACTTCACTTCCTCAAGTTTGAGTCTTGTAGCTTCATTCCTTGGCTCAATGCTTAGACTAAATCTAAGATTTTTCTCTGAATAATCATGCCCTGGGAGTATAATGAGGTTCTCTGGGAGAGTCCGGAGTTTAATGGCGATAGTTTCATAAAGCTCGTCTACGTTTCCTCCGCATTTTGTATTGCCACAACCTGCTAAAAACAGGGTATCACCAACAAAAATATGCTCCCCTAAGATAAGTGAAATATGCTCGGAACAATGTCCTGGCGTATGAATAACCCTAATTTTTTGTTTTCCTATATCTATTACGCTACCATCATCAACAGCTACACTTCTTGAAGATACATACTTTTGTCCCTTTTTATGTGCTAGAATTTTAGCCTTTGTAACTTTTAATATTGCCCTATTTCCCACAATGTGATCGGGGTGGGTATGTGTATTAATTATATATTTAACTGTAAGCGCTTCGCTTCGTGCAAAATAAAGCAACACATCTGCATCAATTGGGTCAATAACTGCACATTCTAAGCTCCCCGTACACCAAACAATATAGTTATAATTGTTGTCACTATTTTTAACACTCATCCTTCCAATTCCATATCCATTTTTCTTAAGGATTTCCATCTTTCTATCATCAAAATTAGTTATTTCTAATAAGCTTTCTACACTCGTCAAATAGACTACATGGGAACTGTAAATTCTTTAACAAGGCTTCTAAATCTATAAAGCTTCCTGAAAGCATAAGCTTTATACTCAATCTTCTTCCATGAACAAGAACATATAGGTCTTCTATCTCAGAGAATTTAGCAAATTCATTGCTTACCGCTTCGAGTATTCCTTTGAGAATAATGCTTGAATCCATAATCGCCACTTCTATAGGAACTCCGATAAACTGCATTAAGTCATCTTGCTTCATATTACCCCTCCCTGTTCGCAAATCATGGCTTGTGAACCGTGTATCGTATATCATTAATCCTGTATCGAATCACAAACCACGAATCACGATCAACGTACTATTATGCCATAAATTCTATTTGACTCTTATTGTAGAAAGGATTTAATATATACCTCAAGAATTTGGGGTTTAAATATGATTAAAAAAATAATAAAGACGGATGCAAAAGTAAAAGAACGTCATAACCTACCTTTATGCACATTAGTTTTAGTCTTTTTAGTAATTTTGATTACTGATTGTGCTAAAAAGGAAAATGAAATTCCAGCAGCGCTTATCCCTGGAATAAGAGCGCCAATTACGAAAATACTTATCTCTCCCCTAGCTTTCGATGGTGCAATAGTGGCTGTCGAAGGAATAGCCCATGATGTTAAGCAAGAGAAATCTGATGGGAAGGATAAAACATCAACTATATTTAAGTTATCCGACCTCCGAGGGAATTATATAAACGTATCAACACCAGGAAAAAGAGAGATTTTCGAATACGATTATCTCGTTGTTGGAGGAATATATCGACGAGCTGAAAACTTAATAGAGGCACAACAAATAGAGATAGTCATATTAGAAGAAAAATAGCATCACTTACTATGTTACATTCCAATCTCCATTTGTATTTACTAAGTGAAACCTGGATTAAAACTTATTGTTTTCCCTTAAATAAAGATCTTAGAGAGGTACTCTTGTAGGTATTCAGTATTAATTGGCTGACTCTTAAAGCCAATGTACCCGTCAGGACGAACTAAATAAAGGCAACTTGAGCTGGCTTCATATTTATGATGGAGCGATTTCTTATAGTCGAGCAAAGTTGAACCCTCAAAATTAACTTGCGGAGTTTCAAATGGTACTACCAAATATACCGTGATATACCGACCGTATTTGTTCTGTATTGTATTGCGGATGGTTGCAAGATTTTGACAGGACTCTAAACTGCAATTGATTCCACTAAAAACCAGCAACGCGAACTTTGTACCGCGAAAAAGTTCAAAAAGTCTTATGTTAATCTTATTAGGAAGCATCGTAACTAAACAGTCAGGGGCACGGTCACCCGCAGCTAATTTAGTTTTGTACTTAAGAAAACGCTTCTGATATTCACCAACAATTGGACTCCGCCTGTAGTTAATCTCTAGCTCAGAAACGATATTCCTCGCTCGACGTTGCACCCATTCACGACGTAGCAATAAAGGTGCAATTATTCGAACAGATTTTATTACCATTGGATTATTTCCAAGAAAGGTACGAAATAGCAAATCTGATCCTCTAAGAACCGCTTTAGCAACAGGATGTCGCTCCTGATGATAGCTATCAAGTAAAATCGAACGTCCTACACCTTTTGTGACGAGCGCCAGTTTCCAAGCAAGGTTAAAGGCGTCCTGAATGCCTGTATTCATCCCTTGCCCGCCTGCAGGACTATGAATATGCGCAGCATCCCCAGCTAGAAAGACGCGTCCAACTCGGAGCTTTGGGACAATCCGACGATGCAACCGAAATCCAGACAACCAGACTGGATCACTTAACTCAGCATGCATATGCACTCTTGCCCTCAGTATGTTTTGCATCTCTTCCAGAGTAGGATCTTGGTAATCCTTTGCGCTTGATTTATCCCGTGTGGCGATTAACCGGTAGCGCTTATCCCCATGCATGGGTATCACAGCCATGATTCCGCGGCTTGTAAAAAAGAAATATCCTTGGGCCGGGGGCATGGTCCAATGCACTTGCACATCCGCAAGCAGAAACTCCTCTTCGTAAGGAGCACCTTCAAATGGAAGGTCAAGTATGTGGCGTATAACGCTATGTGCCCCATCACAACCTACAAGCAAGCTAGCACGGAGTACTTCTTTATATCCACCAGAATGCTGTATTATTGCTGTGACACAGTCCTCATCTTGTTTAAAATCTATAAGCTCAACCTGACGCTCAACCTTTAACCTTAGTCCCTCAAGGTGCTTACCTAAAATACGCTCAGTTTGACTTTGCTCTAAAATCAGAGGAAACGGATAGGGACTGTCAAGACCGTCAAATTGCATTTGGGCAATTAGACAACTATCGGCGTAAGCATTTATACTACGCATCGGTTGTCCACAGTCTATAGCCTCCCGAACAATGGCAGAACCCATAGCATCAAACACCTCAAGTGTACGAGCTTGGACAACAAGTGCCTTAGATCTATCTGAAGGTTCAGGTGCTTTATCAATGATACGACAGCTCATGCCATGACGCGCAGCCTCTACTGCCATGACAAGCCCTGTCGGCCCTGCACCGACAACTAAAATATTCAGATCACTATTTGTTGGCGGTTTCATGTGTTACTAAGAAAATAACCAACAATCTTTTAATTTAAATCTCTATCTATCATTATACAAAGGCTTATGACTTTATGAATATTCAATTTATGATAAATCAAATTTACCTTTTTAAGAATCCTCCGCTGACAGTTTGTTGCCAAATCATTAGCAAAGGATGATCAAATCATAATGAAGAATAGATTCGATTTCCTTAACATATTCCTCCTCGGAGCTTTATAAACACACCACAACAAAAGGAGCGAGATTCTATGGAATCTGTAAATAGCGTATACACTCTATTTTCAATACCAGATTTGCATAGAGTAATGATTAATCTTTCTAACCACTAAGAATAATTATCAAATCAATTATATTGAATATGCGCTTATTAACCGATAACCTTAAATAATTAGTATGGCTGAACAAAAAACTGCACCTCCGAGTAATGAATTTCCCGAACAACATCCACAAACGGAATCTACGCAACCACAAAATGAAACATATATTCCACCACCAGCAGTATTACACCCACGTCTTGTACTCGACACAAGCCTATTTGTTAATCCTGATGCCCAACATCAATTCGGCGAAAATGTGAATAAAGCAGTCGAAAGATTTCTTAAAATTACGCGAGAGAATAACATCGAGATCTATATGCCTCTCTCTGTCTTTCGTGAGCTCTCGAACTTCACATCATCAGAAGCACTAATATCTTTTCGGCGAGATGCAATTGTGAGAGCACCTGACCTTTATAATTTGCAGGTACCTGCTGCCATTTTACACATCTTCATAGGTGAACTGCGTAACCGCATAAACAAAGGACTGCGAATCGCAGAAGAAGCGATTCACAAAGAACCAACTGCTGACAACTTACGTAGACTAAGACAAGAATACCGCGAGGCTCTACGCAGTGGTATGGTAGACAGCGTAGAAGACCTAGACGTGGTCTTACTTGCAAAAGAAATTGGAGGTGCCGTTCTATCAGCTGATGAGGGTATCGCCAATATGGCAGAAGCACTCGGTATAGAGGTTTTGTCAGCTACTTATTTTATCCATAGATACGGAGAAGAGATAAACCGAGAGTGAAGGGATATGCCTGATGTAGAGCGTGGGGTTGAAGAAAGAGAATATAATGGACTCAAATACTGGCGGTATACAGATGATATTGGTACTACTCTAAGAGGAACTGTCGTCTTATTCGATCCAAGTGGACAAAGACCAGTTCGTACTATACCAGGATTTCCTCACATAAAACGAGTTTACCGCTTGCAGTCAGGCGTGCAACGTTTTTTCCATACAAATCCATTTTTTGTAGAAGAAAAACTCGATGGTTATAACGTCAGACTCTTAGTCCATCAGGGTCAACTTTTAGCCCTGACACGTGGTGGTTTTGTGTGTCCTTTTACCTCAGAGTGGGCTGAAATCTGGTGGAAACGATACAACCTTGAACGCTTTTTTGTGACTTATCCAGACTATGTTTTATTTGGTGAGGTACTTGGAGATAACCCCTATAATTCACAAAGAGACCCAACTATTCCACCTGGCTTATATTTCTTCATATTTGAGATAATGAGATCAGATGGGGAATTCCTACGCGTTCATGATCGCTATGACCTGGTTGAGAACTATGAATTGCCAACAGTGCCACTTTTAGGACAATATACTTCTGACCGTATTGATGAGCTATTTGAGATTTTACGTGATCTCAACAATAAGGAACGAGAAGGAGTAGTATTTAAAGCTAACACAAGCAAAAAAAACATGAAATTTGTAACCCCACGCACAGATTTACGAGATATTAGAGATAATCTGATCCTGGAATTTGATCTTGAACCCGGTTTTATCACTAATCGTCTTTTGAGAATCTCTCTTTTTGTAAGGGAACTTAGTTTAAAAGAGGACGAATACGCCTCACGACTCGGTAGAGCGTTTCTCGATGGTTATTCTGCCCTAGAGACTTTTGAGTCCTCAAACGAAAAATATAACATTTATGTCAAGCTTCCTAAAACTTGGAACTCACTTCGCACCTTACTTAGCGGTTATGTCCCTATTAAAACCGACCGCGTCGAACCGGTTGTACTAGATGGTTTAGAGATGTTGCATGTAGAATTCCGTCGAGTTTTTCGTAAAAGTACCCGCCGATACCGTGAAATCCTCCGAGGCTATGGTCACATTGATTAAATAAATAAATTATATGAAATTGAAGAAAGGTTATAAGCCAATAGCAATAACAGTATTAATTTATAGACCTGTTCCCAGGCTCGCATTTCTATAAAATTTTATTATTAAAATATACAAGTGCCACTACATGCCATTACGAAAAGA
The DNA here is from genome assembly GCA_023250035.1 of Candidatus Dadabacteria bacterium. Lineage (GTDB taxonomy): Bacteria > Desulfobacterota_D > UBA1144 > Nemesobacterales > CSP1-2 > CSP1-2. The sequence goes on along the minus strand of JAHFBK010000048.1, from coordinate 3,806 downwards.
TATCGTTAAGCGCCTCAATCAATGTTCTAATTAATTAGATAAAATAATATTAACTGTTTGTAATAAATAATGGGGGTTGAAATGATACTTAAAGAAAAAGTCGTCATTATTACTGGCGGTACAGGGGCTTTAGGGAGAGCAGTCGTATCAGCATTTTTGCAAGAAGGAGCAAAGGTTGCCTGCACATATATTGTGGATGAAGAACTGAAAGGGCTTTCTTCAATTATCGAGCATCATAAATCAAACGTGTTGTTTATTAAAGCAAATGTCACAAAAGAAGAAGAGGTTAAAAAGACTATTCAAGAAACACTAGAAGGATTCGGGAGAATAGATATTTTAGTAAATATAGTTGGTGGATTTGCCTACGCAAAAATCATAGACACAGATGAAAAAACATGGGACTCAATGATGAACATGAATCTAAAATCAGCATTTTTCTGCTCAAAGGCTGTTTTAACCCACATGATCAAGCAAAATTATGGAAGGATTGTTAACATATCATCCCGTCCAGCATTAAAGGGTTCGGCAGGGGTTGGAGCTTACTCGGCATCAAAGGCTGGCGTATTAAACCTTACCGAGACTATCGCTGATGAAGTAAAAGACTACGATATTAACGTAAATGCCATCTTACCCAGCACAATTGATACGCCTGCAAACAGAAGGGATATGCCTAATGCAGACTTCTCGAAATGGGTAAAACCAGAAGAGATTGCAAGAGTGGTTGTTTTTCTTGCATCCGATGATTCAAAACCAATAAGTGGTGCAGCAATTCCAGTGTACGGAAAGGCTTAAACCTCCACGCCCTAATCATGCTGTGACATCAGATTTATCTTGAAGAATGAAATCCAGAAGAGTTCTGCCGAAGTCTGAGGCAACGGCGATGTCTTCGGGAGAGATTTCAACGTTATTTAAGTACTGGAGCCTGAGAACGTCTACATCTCTTAGTTGTGGTATAACACCTCCAAAAAAGAAACCAAGCTTCCGTAGCTGTGTTCCAAGCACTCCTGTCTGATCACTTGAAAGCGGAAGGTCTACATAGATACATTCGAAATGATTTAGGCAAAGCTGTTTCAGATGGAACCTGATCTCATCAAATGTATTTTGGCCAACAACTTCCACATTGAGTACAGCCTGGTTATGATCCCTTCGTATTGATACTTTGATACGTCCGGTTTGTTGAGGGCGTTCCTTAGTTCGATCCACTTTCACCTCAACGATCTCCCTCTCAATTCCTAAAACATCGTATATATGCCTGAGAATCATATGATAGGCACCTGGTGCAAAGATAGAAGCTGGTGCACTTTTGAGAACTGAGGTGTACATAAAAGCAATTGACTGGCGTCTAGGGCTTTTTTGATCTGCAATGCTTTTAAACGAAACTGTACCGGGACTGTAACCAACTAGAAAGCCGACCTCATGAGCCCCTAGCGCCAGATTTCCCTTCTGGCTAAAAGGATGGACAGTCACCGCCTCGCCATATATGCCGATGATCTGATTTACTACAGCGTAATCAAGCAGATAGTGTTTCATTCGTTCAAAGATTTTGTGTCCGCGATAGCGAGGATCAACTACTGCTTGACCCGACTCTGCAACCTTAGCCCCAGGGTGATCAAAGGTAAGTGCGATGTGACCTACCATTTCGCCTCGACTGTTATAAACAGCAAAGGATTTCATCAGTCCAGTTCGCTGCTTAGCTTCAACCTGCTGAGGATAGTACACGAATTCCGATGGGTATGTGTAGCCATAGCATCGGTAAACCAGGCGTGCTAGGTCAACCGCCTCCTCCGGCCGCATTATACGCGTTGTAAGAGCCTCTTCAGGATGTGCCTCTGCTGTATCTAGGGCTTTCGGATGCTCTGCAGTATCTGACTGATACCGAACTTCAGCAGAAGGAAGCTCTTTAACAAGCTCAACGCGGTTACCAGACGGACCTAGGTTTACGAAATGAACCTGGTCAGCATAGCCCTTTGAGAGGAAAGAGGAAAACCGCGGATCTCCACCTTGCTCTATTCTCAAGTAGTCAAAGGGAAGTCCTTTATCTTCGATTGCAACGACAAGTGAATGAGCCCGTCTGGATACAACGACGTGAACTGATTGTGTAGTGTCTCCTTCATATCCATACTCAAAAATTTTCTGAAGGACCTCATCTATAATAGCATCAAGTTTTCTGGCGCTTTCTTCATCTAAACCGGTGACTTTAGCAATATCAGCAATCAAATCTGTAACAGCATCAAGGTAGCGGTCATCTGCTAAGACCGTAAGCCGGGCGATTTGGATCTCTGATGCTTCCGTCTGACTGCACATTGATTTCTCAGTCATAAGTATTTACCTGTGAATATTTAGATTTTAATGATTGTATAGAAAGATTATATAAAAAGATATTTCAGTTCAATAAAAATTGTATGCCAAAGTTGTTAAATTGGTGTCAAAAATTATTTACTTGCAATTCTTATCTATAATCAATCACGTTGACATATATTTGATGATTCCATAGCTGTTGTCCTAAGTTATGCTGTAGAACTCGAAATGATTATTAGGAGGCAAATTGCCACCCAATCCTTATTATTACATTCCCTGAAACAGGCGAGGTTAGAAGGCTACTTTCAGGTTCCTAGGCAGAATAGGCACCCCAGAAATGGCTTACCACGTAGAAGTCGTAGTAGAACTGCGGGGTATTCAATTAATATTTTTTATAAAGAAAAATTATCTACTGTCAGAGCATCTTGTATTGTAAAGATAAAAGATCTAGTTTTTAAAGCTACCATGCAGCAGTAAGAACCTCCATAAGATCAGAGGCACTATTTACAGGTCTTGGGTTAGAGGTCAAAAGGAAGTCCTTTACTGCGTGTTCAGCAATGCTTGGTAGGGCTTCTTTAGGTACACCAACGTCCCTAAGGCTAAGGTACATTGGTAAACCTAGATCTTTAATAAGTCGTTCTATAGCTTCCACTAATTTAAGCACTGCCTTCTCCTTATCATTTTCATTATCAGCAATTCCTAATGCATTGGCTACATTAGACAGGGTATGTGTAATAAATGGCAGGTTCCAGCGTAAGGCGTGATGCAAAATGATAGTACTTGCAACACCATGAGGGACACCAAAGGCAGAACCAATCTGATGGCGTAAGCCAGCCACAATGCCTAATCCGGTATTGATAATGTTTGGTATTGTCATAAAGGTGGCAAATTGGCAGCGTAAGCGTGCATCTTTTTTCTCCGGGTCTGAAATAGTAGAAAGATTCTGGTATAGGATTTTTAATCCCCCTAAAGCGAGCGCATCTGTAAAAGGGCTAGCACGGGGTGAATATAGTTCCTCAAGACAGTCTGCGAAAACCTTCATCCCTGTGCCTGCCCAAAGAAGTGGAGGGGTAAAGCTCGTAAGGTCTGGGTCAAGGAATACCCAACTGGGCGTTAGCTTAGGATCCATAAATAGGTCTTTTTGCATCTGACTTTCATCAGTCATACCGACGACACTTGTGAATTCAGACCCGGACAGAGTTGTAGGAAGGCTAAGGTGCGGAAGTTTTGGATTTGGCAACTCAGGGGCTTGCATGCCATTCGAAGAGTTGAAACGAACTTTGTGATTATCAAGGTTCTCGCCTTCGGCAAGGACTAGTGCAGCTCCCTTCGTTAGGTCTATAACGGAGCTGCCGCCAAGGCTGATCAAGACATCAATGGGTTTTGCTTCCTGTACACTGTGTGCTGCTCGTAAGACAATATTTCTTGGTGTGTGAGCGCAGGATTCTGTAAACTCTCCTACTAAGTACTCCCCAACAACCTCCTGCACTTTTGAAAGGATTGGAGAA
>JAHFBK010000047.1 GCA_023250035.1 Candidatus Dadabacteria bacterium | reverse complement strand
TAAATGATAATTCATCGATAAACTAACTAGGGTTGAGGAAAGGGTGAATGAGAAATAAGTGTATTGATTAGGCTTATTCTAGTTTTAATAAGTATGTTTAACTGGAAAAGAGGTTAAGCAACTTATGTACGAGCAGCAAAAATCAAGTTTAGTTCTGGGAGAAGGGGGTGGGTTATGGAAAAAATCTTATTAGTAGACGATGAACCAAATATAAGGCTTTTGTACAAAGAGTTATTGAACGATGAAGGTTACAAAGTTTTAGAAGCTGAAACAGGAAAGGCGTCTTTTGATATACTACGACGTGAACCAATTGACCTTGTTGTGTTAGATATAAAGCTTAGATCAGAAAGTGGTCTTGATGTACTTCAAAATTTGACGAAAGAATTTCCTAATCTTCCAGTTATACTTTGTACAGCCTATACATCTTTTCAGGATGATTATATATCTTGGCTTGCCGAGGCTTATATTGTAAAGTCAAGTGACACTGAGGAATTATTGAAAGAGATAAAAAAAGTTCTAAACAAAAAAAGAAGGACCAAGGACGATACACCTGCGACAAAGGCTCAAATTGAACAAGAAGAAGATTTAAAAACAGTTTCTGCAAACCATTTAGTGAAATAGACATAGGTAACGGAAATATCTAATAATTACTATGAAGGATAACCCATATCAGAACTGATTCAGTTACAAGTGAGAAAGGGATAGGGATTATTTCTCCCTCTCGACTTATCTAAGGCAATTGAGAAATCCAATCTACTAGCGCTGTTACAGTCTCATCAGGGTTTTCCATGCAATCATGCTTAGCCTTTGGCATGTATTTTACCGTTATATCGGGGTTTCCTGCCTCGCGAACTAGTCGGGCTAACTCTGTAGCTTCCCATGCCCCGAGTATGTCGTCATTTTCACCTTGGATAAATAGAATCGGGACTTTTATATTTGGTATAAGCTTGTACGTCATGGCGTTGTGAGCTTCTGGTCCTCTCATAAACCACCAGGTCTTGTATGTAAAGATTTCGATGTGGAACGGGTTGAACGTAGGTCCCCAGGCTCGATAAACTATAAATATTTGATCCTTGGAACTCTTATAAGGATCTGATCCTAAGATCTCTTTAGCTTTCCTGTATACCTCATCATAGGACGGCTCGCTATTCCACTTGTCCCAACGTTTTTTTTGAGCCTCTGGAAGTGAAAAAGCACATCCCTCAAGGATTAAGCCACGAATACTAGGGTCGGATCTTTTTGAGGCATAATAGGCAACTAGGTTTGCTCCCAAGCTATATCCTAAGATAAATATGTTACTAAATCCCTCTTTCTTAAGTAAATCTAGAGATGCATCTATGTCATTAATAGTGTCATCCAATATTCCTTCTCCCATTATCTGTCCCATAAAGGCCATTCGGGTGTTAACGGAAAAGGAATTAATTCCGTGCTCTAGGAGAGCTGGTGGAAGAAGCCTGGGGGTGCCTCGGGCAAGAAAATGTCCGAGCACGCCGTGGATATATACGATTATAGGTGTGTTCAATATATCTTCATCATTATCGGAACTACTTAAAAGTAGGAGAGCATCAAGTTGAAAGCCATCCTTAGTTTGAAAACTTATAAGATTTTTGCGGATCATAATTTAAATGCTAGTAAAACGCAGGTCTACTTTTGGAATCTTCTATCAAGCCATTTTATTATTATATCTCCTAACTCCTCTTCCTTTCCTTCTAAAGTGTGTCCTACGTTCACATAAAATGCCGAAACGTCTTTATTGCCAGCATCAAGTGCAGTCTGAGCTAATTCAAAGGTTTCAATCGGATCAATTATGTCATCATGCCAGCCTTGAATAAGAAGAATGGGAATTTTTAGTCTTTCTATCTGCTTAGATGCCTTTGCACCTTCGGCTTCGGGACCTGCTAGAAACCACCATGTTTTATAAGTGTAGATTTCAGTATGTTCTGGCCGGTAAGTGTCTCCTCGTGCTTTATAGATCAAAATGGTGCGGTCTTCGGATGCATTATATGGGTCTGGTTTAAGAATCTCTTTAGCTCTTCTATAAACCTCCTCGTAGGAAGGTTCACTTTTCCATATATCCCACCTGTGACGGATTGAGTCTGGCATAGAACGTGGAGTTGCAAGAGCGATCACACCTTTTAAGCTTGGATAGGCAGATGGATCATTTCGCAAAGCTGCGTATCTGAGCACTATACACCCGCCGAGACTATAGCCCGCAAGGATAATCTTCTTATAACCTAATCCCTTTAGAAATACTATGGCTGTATCTATTTGAGGCACAGTATCTTCCAGGATTCCAAATCCGAAAAAAAGGCTGAAATTCGCCATGCGCGTATTTATTGATAACGAAGAATAACCCGACTTAGCCAGGATCGGAGGTAAAAAACGCTGGCTTCCATCTAGGAAGTTCCCCAAAAAACCATGCACGTGAATAATTATCGGCTCTTTTTCAGATTGATCACTTTGAGATGTGCTATGATAAAAAAGGGCGTCTATTTTGCTATTTCCAAAGGGAATAGATATAAGTTCTTGCTCCATAAATTTTACTTTCATCTAAGTACCCGGCTAGGTTATTATAAAAAGAGTTTTAGAGATCTATTTCAGAATGTTAGTTCAATTTCTTTATCCTCTTCTTGAATATCCACCTTCTGGGTTCCTTTATTTGTATCTATGTAAACCACACCAGGTAGCTTTAGCATTTTAGAACTTAGTTTTAATTTTATTCTTTTTATATTTTCAATTGTGAGTGTAAGCCGGCTATTCTCATTGACATTAGCCTCGATCTTGATCGGATGTTCTATTTGAAAAGGTGAGAAATCTAGCCAGAATATACTACTTTTAAAGAACCCGTTAGGAGCCGTGTAATTAATACTCTTTGGAGGACCATTCCTTCTAAATCTTTTAAACCAATCAAAGACCCTAGGTAAATCCTCATCAACCATATACCATGTATGACCGTGCTCTGGGTAGGGGGTAAGCTCAGTTGGCGCTCCAAGCTTTTTTACTATCTCGTGAAGTACGAGTCCTTCATCAAGTGGAATGGCTTCATCCCCACCGCCATGGGAGATATATAGAGGAAAGTCTTTCAAATTTTTTAACATCCTTAGTGGATAATCCAAACTATCCAAAAATTGTTCCAATTCTTCTCTAGACATCTTTTCTATTTTATCTTTATAAGACCTGAGGCGGTAAGGTCCAAATACCACTGCTGAGGCAGCGATTAAGTCGGGAAAATACAAGGAAACAAGTAAAGCTTCCAATCCTCCATATGACATTCCTGTAACATACACGCGGTCTTCATCTATCTGGAAGCTTTGCTTAATAAATCCTAGAAGCTCTGGAAATACGTCTAACTTACCCTGACGGATGTACTGCCCACCTAGGGTGACATGAGGGATAACTGCAAGGTATCTGTTTTGCCTAGCATATATATGGAGTTCCTGAGATTTAATATAGTTATTAAAACATATAACCACAGGGTGTTTTTCACCATCCTCATATTGGGGAGATATGTAATGGAATTCAAACTTCTGGTTATACTTTGAAGAAAAATACGAGCCATTGTAAATCTGTCGTCCTTCTAGCGTGAATTTATGCCGCTCTGGATGAGCCTTTGGCAGAATATCTCCACTTGATCCAAGATAAATAACTGAATTGGCGCCACCTGCAACATCCGGATTTAGGTCCTCATTATTTGGGTCATTTACCCAGTTTCCATCAACAATGTATTTGTAATCATAGGACCTATTCGGTTTTAGTTCCAAAATGATACGCCATACGTCATCCTTTCCTTTTATTAAAGGGGTGGCTCTCTTTTTCCATCCATTAAAATCCCCTGCAAGGAAAATCTCTTTAGCACATGGTGCATAGTAACTAAAAAGTAGCCCTTCTTTAACACAGACTGGTTTCGTTGCCCACCAACCCTCATATTGTTTAGCCATATCTAACATCAAGTCACAGTCTTTTTTAATTTTTATCTCTTCATTTTTGAATCCATTCGTCATATCTTACTAATAGAACCGGGCAGGGTGATGAGAATGCTACTTTATGACTCGTAGTTCCTATAGCCATTTGACCGGTCTCCGTTTTAAGCCCGTGGGAGCCCATAACTATCAAGTCAATATTTTTTTCTTTTGCAAATGTATTAATAACGCGCCAGCGTGGTCCTATAATTATATTCGTCTTGGCTTGAACCCCTTTTTTCTCGAAAGTCTCTCTCTCTTCTTCTATCTTTTTCTCCATCTGTTTTTCGAGTTCCTTATAAAATTTTTTGATTTCCGCATCTATCTCAGGGTACTCCAAGGGTTCTATAGCATGGATTATGTATATACTAGCCTTAAGCTTCTCTCCTAAATAAAGGGTGTATTCCCTTGCCTTTTCTGAATACACTGAAAAATCCGTAGGAAATAGTATTCTCTGTATGTTCATCTTATACCTCCTCGCTTTATTTGAATTCTAACTTACATTATCAAATATCATAAGACACAAAGAGTTTATTTCCTAGAATATAATGCAGACTTTTATGGTTTAATAGCTACTTTAATAACTCCATCCAGTTGATTTGAAAATATCCTGTACGCCTCTTCTATCTCGTCAAGCGAAAATCTGTGGGTAATAAGCTGTATCAAATTAACTCTTTCATTTTTAACCAGAGAGATCAATCTTCTCATCCTTTCTTTTCCACCTGGACATAGGGTCGAAACAATCTTCTTATCGGCTATTCCAAACCCGAAATCCTGAAGAGGCACACCGATGGTGCCAAGATGCGCCGGATAAACTCCAAGACTCGATATTGTTCCTCCAACACGAGTGCACTTTACGCAATTCTCAAAGCTCTCTTGAAGCCCAATTGCCTCAATTGCTACATCCACTCCTCTTCCATTAGTAATCTTCATAATTTCCTTAAGTGGGTCTGCCTTTTTATAATCGAGTGCTATGTCTGCTCCCATTTTCTTAGACATTTTTATCCTTGAAGGGACAGTATCAACAGTAATAATTAACGCAGCACCCTTAAGCTTAGCCCCCGCAGTAGCACTTAACCCAATAGGTCCTTGTCCAAATATCGCAACAATATCTCCAACTTGTATATTGCCACTTTCAGCACCGGAAAGACCTGTCGAAAAAATATCCGTTGTAAGAAGTACATCCTCATCAGAAAGTTCATGAGGAATTTTGGTTAAATTTGCCATAGCGTTTGGAATCTTGACATAATCCGCTTGACAACCATCAATCGTATTTCCCATTTTCCATCCGCCTAAAAATCCCCCACACTGTGCCCAGTCCGCAGAAAGGCAATATTCGCATTGACCGCACGGAGTAATAGCATTAATAGCTACTCGCTCTCCTAATTTATATCCATTAAAACCGTCTCCAAGTTCATGTATTACTCCGACTGGTTCATGCCCTATTATTTGACCAATCCGTACTGGGTATTCGCCTTTCATTATATGTACATCTGTGCCACATATTGTTGTTAGAGTTACCTTAACAACTGCCTCACCCAGACCTGCTTTTGGAATAGGGCGATCTTCAAGTCCTATCTTATTAGCGCCTTTAAAGATATTTGCTCTCATCTTCATTTTGACACCTCCTGCAATTGATATGCAATGGTCATGCCAGATCGAAGGCTTCTCGATTTTACTTATAATTCCCCTGAAAGTGAGGTTTGTTAATCAAGGAGATTTAGTAGAAGATTGTCAGGTTTTAAGGCAGAAACAAATCTACTAAACTTCTATCCATGGGGTTTTATTGCTAAAACAGGGCATGGGGACTCACTTATAACCTTTTCGGCTGTACTCCCTAACATAAATCTGGCAAGGCCCTTTCTTCCGTGTGTTGTCATTATTATAAGATCGACCCCGTTTTCTTCAGCAAAATTAATAATCCCAAACCAGCCTCTCAAATATAAGGTCACCATTTCTTTTATGTTAATCCCTTTTATCTTTTCTTTGGGAATCTTCTCTAAGTAAGATCTCAATTCCTTTAGAGCCAGAACGCGCAGTTCCTCTATAATCTTACTTGTTGAAATCTCATAACTGTGATGAAGCTCTAATATATGAAGAAGGTATATTGTTGAATTGAATCTATTAGCTAAATCTATAGCAAAGTCTAACGAAATCAAAGTAAGTCCTGATAAGTCAGTAGGAACAAGTATTTTCTTTATATCAATTTTATCTCCCTTCTTATGTCTTACAGCTAAAACAGGTGCATTTGCCATCCTTAATACTTTATTCGTATTGCTTCCAAGAAGAATTCTATCTTTAAGCCCTAACCCTCGCTTTCCCATCGCAATTAAATCTACTTTTTCTTCCTTAGCTACCCTTAGAATCTCTTTATGAGGTATTCCGGTCTCAATACATATGTCCAACTTTGTATCTTTTAGTTCAAGTTGTTTTAATGCCTTATTGATTCTGTTATATTCCTTTTTCTCTAGTGATGCCTGAATTGAGAACAACTCTTTTTTTACATCAGAAGGTACCTTCAATCTTTCTAAATCAACGGGCTGGACAATGCTTAAACCCACTATCTCAGATCCGTACTTACTTGCCAGCAACTCAACATATTTTAAAGCCATATCAGATTCCATTGAACCATCGGATGCCCATAGAATTTTGTTTATATCCATCAAAGCCTCCCTTAACTAAAAGAGTTTATTGCCACCTTTTACTTCCTAAAAATCATAAGATGCACTAAAATGATTAAATTATATTCGCAAATTCCATACCATAAAATTTTCCATTAAATACCAATACTTCTTGGGCTGTTAGGTCGCATGATTTTGTCAGAATATCTGACATCTGACAACAATTAAAGCCATTGTGAACGAATAAGTTTGATAAAATCCCTGAGTTGATGATGGCATGGATTTTGCTAATTTTAATAATAAAGAGATGATTATATACCCAAGGGAATTAATACTAAAGGATAAAACAAGAATAATACTCAGACCTCTTGAGGAGGATGATATAGAGGGGTTATTCAATTTCTTCAGTAAAATACCAATGTCTGATCTTATAATTTTTAAAGATGATGTAGGTAAACTGGAAACCGTCGAAAGCTGGTTTACAAGCTCTAAGTATAATAAGGTCTTTCAATTAATCGCTTTAAGGGGTAAAGAAATTATAGGTAAGGGTACACTTCACAAGGAGGGTCTCTATTGGAGATCCTCTACAGAGATTAAATTAATTGTAGAACCAGAGCATAGAGGAAAGGGGCTTGGTCTTCAAATGTTTAAGATGCTTTTAGCAGAGGGCCTAAATCACAACTTTGAAAAGGTTGTAGTGCGATTTACGAATGATAATAAGAGTTTTATAAGAATTTTAGACCACTTTGGTTTTAAACCCGAAGCCGTACTTACTTGCTATATAAAGGATGAGCAGACCGAGATAAAGAAGGACCTTGTAATTGCATCCTACAATCTTAAGGATTGGGCAAGAAGGTTTGAATTTTACAACATAATTTATGGCGGGAAGTAACCGATTATTACCTTAGGTCTACCTTGTAAGCTTAGTGACCGAATGCTAAACTCATAAAAGAGACTGAGGAACCTTGGCTAATTGAAATGCAGATTTTCTATAGGCAGAAAGTGATTAGAAGGTTTCTAAGGTCTAAAAGAAAACCTAGTTAGGCTTTTAGAAGCTACAAGATGCAAGATAAGCATAAGACAAAGAAACAACTCGTAAACGAACCTGTAGAAATGCTCCCACATTCTGAATCTAAAGTCGTTAACGATCTAGAAGAGGAGAAATTTCGCCTAGTTGTAGAGTCGGTCCCTAACGCCATAGTGATGGTGGATAAGAGGGGTATAATCACCCTTGTCAACTCCCAGACAGAAAAGTTATTCGGTTACAATCGGGAAGAGCTAATCGGACAGACTGTAGAGATTCTGGTGCCTCAGCGTTTTCAAAGCAAGCATTCTGAGTACCGTAAAAGCTTCTTTGTTAATCCCCAAGCCAGGCTACTCGGAACGGGTCGAGACCTCTTTGCTATGCGTAAGGATGGCACTGAATTCCCCGTTGAGATTGGACTCAACCCTGTAAAGACGGAGGAAGGAGTCTTAGTCCTGGCAGCTATCGTGGATATAACTGAACGCAAGCGGGCTGAACAGTTGCTTCGTGAAAGTGAGGAAAGACTTCAAGCAATCATGGATAATACCACTGATGCGATCATGGTTTATGATGAAGATGGCATGGTTATTGCTATGAATAAAGAAGCAGAAAGGTTATTTTCTGGCAATAATAAAATGGAACTTAAAAGCATATGGGATGTTACACCCGCGGAAAACCGAGTCGATTTTTCTAATAGGCTTAAGGGCGCAAAAGAGGGAAGCAAATTATTAGATTACGAGATGGAAAAAATATTGGAAAATGGAGAAAGAATCCCAGTTAGCATAGGGTTAGTATATATGACTGATAGATGTGGAATGTTTATTGAAACGATAAGAGATATAAGGGAAAGAATTAAACTTAGGAATAAAATAGTAGAACTTGAAAAAGCTCAGGTTATTGGAAAGATGGCTGAAGGGATCGCTCATCATATGGGAACTCCTCTTGCTTCTATGCTTCTAAGGGTTCAGATGCTTAAAGAAGATATTGACGAAATGCCTGAGTCTAAAAAGTTTATGGAAAGGCTTGATTCAATTGAAAAGCAGATTTTCTATGCTCAGAGGGTGATGCAGAGGCTTCTTAAGTTTGCAAGTAAACCAGAGAACGTAAAGCGCCCTGAGAAGGTTTCTTATCTTATTGAGGAGGCGGTAGATATAATAAAGCCTCTTCTTAGGAAGGAAGACGTTGAACTTGAGTTATGCTTGGATGAAGATGTGAAGGTCTGGGCCGATAGTAATTTACTTCTGCTTGTTTTCTCAGACATCATGATGAATGCGGTGGATGCAATGCCTAGTGGGGGAAGGCTTTCGATAAACACTTCTAATGAGAATCCGAAGGGCCATGTGCAGGTAAAAATATCTGATACTGGGATAGGAATTCCTAGAAGCGTACTCCCACTTATTTTTGATCCCTTTTTTACGACTAAGCCTGCTGGGAAGGGAACAGGCTTGGGTCTTTCCGTAGCTAAGCGGATTATTCAAGACCATAATGGGGAGATTAGTATAGAAAGCACAGAGGGTGTGGGGACGAGTGTTTTAATAAGGCTTCCAATTTATAGTGAGGATAGAACACTTGCATAAATGTAACGTGCTTGTTGTTGACGATGATGAAGAATTAGTCAACGCTGTAAAGGAGCTTCTTGAAAGAAAAGGGTATGAGGTGAATACAGCCTTTTCTGGGAAAGAGGCGATTGAGAAGATGTCGTCCTTTCCCCAAATTTGTGCGGCTCTATTAGACCTTGTCATGCCTATGATGGATGGTTTTACATTGCTTGATAAGGTTAAAGAAAATCATCCAGAGACAAATGCAATTATTATTACTGGTCATGGTACGGTACCTAATGCTGTAGAGGCGATAAAACGTGGAGCTATGGATTTCATAACCAAGCCATTTGACAAGGATTTACTATTAAAGAAGCTTGAGGTAATAAGAAAGACACATGAGCTTGAAAACAGGATAACTGAACTTAAAGGGCTGCTATCTGAGAAGTATGGTTTTGAACAGATCATAAGCAGTTCTCGGGTAATGGGTAGTGTATTTGAGAAAGCTACTGCTGCAGCTCGCACCGATGCCTCTGTGTTTATTGTAGGAGAGACTGGAACAGGGAAGGAGCTTGTAGCAAAGGCTATTCATTTAAAGAGTGATAGAAGTAACCAACCTTTTATTGCAGTAAACTGCGCTGCGATACCTAAGGAGCTTATGGAATCAGAGTTATTTGGGTATAAGAAGGGATCATTCACTGGTGCGATGAAGGATCATGATGGGCTTTTTATGGCTGCAAATAGGGGCACGATCTTTCTAGATGAAATAGGAGAGATGCCAAGAGATCTCCAAGTAAAACTACTTAGGGTTCTTGAGGAGCACAAGATAAGACCAATAGGGTATACAAGTGAGATACAAGTTGATATAAGAATAATAGCTGCGAGTAATCGTTCTATTGAACAGCTTAAAAATACCTATTTAAGGGAGGACCTCTTCTTTAGGCTTGCCGTCGTTGTAATAGAACTCCCACCACTTAGGGAGAGGAGAGAGGATATTCCTTTACTTACACAATACTTTATAACAAAGTTCAACGAGAAGTATTCAAGGAACATAAAAGGGGTAACAGAGGTTGTATTCACATCACTTTATCGCTATCATTTCCCTGGGAATATAAGGGAATTAGAAAATTTGATAGAAGGTATAATAGCTATTTCACCGTCGGGAAAGGAGACAATAACCGAAAAGGACTTAAAGACACATTTAGTATGGCAGGAAACAAAGCCTTCGGAACATACGCTTCTTTCCTTAGAGAAGCTTGAGAGGTTTGCCCTAGAGCAGGCGCTTCGCGAATCTCAAGGGAATAAATCAAAAGCGTCCGAGATCCTTGGTATTTCAAGGGATACCCTTTATAGAAAGCTAAAACAATTTGGGATTGAATAACAGTTCCATACCTTAAATTAGAATCGAGTAGAAATTTTACATAAATCCAATTTTTTAAGACTAGTTCCCAATTTTATTACGAGAGTAACATGCGCCTCCTTTATATTTACTGGAGAAGAATGTAATTCTGTACGGTTTTCTGGCATCTGACACCTCTATTTAAAAGGGCAACAGGAAAATAAAGCAAATTCTTCTGGCACCTTTATTGCTATTTAAAAGATTCCAGGACTTACAAGGGAAATGAAGCTGGATGGTAAAAAGGTATTAAGGTGTTGAAAAAAAACGAGGGGAGGTGAAGAGAAATGCTGGTAAAAAACTGTATGACCCCAAATCCTGTTACTGTAGTACCGTGGGAAGATGTTAAAAATACCTTCCATTTGTTGAAAAAACACAGTATCCGTCAGGTTCCTGTAGTTAAAGATGGAAGGCTTTTAGGAGTAGTTACAGATAGAGACCTGAGGGTAGCGCTTGTAAGGCCGGATCTCACGGTAGAGGCCGTTATGAGCTCAAACCCGGTGGCCATAATAGAGGATGCAACTATAGAAGAAGCTGCTCGAATAATTCGCACTCGCAAATTTAATGCACTTCCCGTTGTTTCTAAAAAGGGTGAATTAGTAGGAATAATAACTGTCACTGATATCCTTGACGGTTTGCTTAATCTTTTGAGATTTCATGAGGAGCCTACAAGGGTACTGGTTAAGATACCTGAAGGTGTATCTTTAGTGGATGTGATTAAAGTGTTTCAAGTTAGCTCCGAAAAGGTTTTATCTTTTAGTTCATCTAGAGAGAGTAACAAAACATATTACTTTTGGGTCAGCGGCTGTGACTTCGAAAAGTTGGATAGGAAGTTAAAAGAGAAGAAACTTAATGTTGATGTAAATTACCCTGAAAGTTTAACTAACCTTACGCAGTAATATAAGATAGGAAAAAGGATAAAGAAGTTAGACATGATAGATGGTATCTCTTTACTTAACATGAAAAACACAATTTGTTACAAAACAATAAGATACAAAAATTTCTATGCAACATCTTTCTTATGTTTGTACTAAATTTTTCCAAAGGATTATAAGGCTAAGTGGAAACGACGCAACAGGCTGTGCATTCTTTTAGCTTAAATTACTGTCCAAACCAAGCCTTGAAACAATCTCACTGTCTACACTGTGGCAGTGAACTTATTCCCTCAAGCATTGTGGAATCGAATGACAAGTTATTCTGCTGCACAGGCTGCCGTTCCGTCTACGAACTTCTACATCAACTTGGTCTGGACGACTACTATAAACTAGAAGAAAGGTTGTATAAAGATGAAACACAACTTCCGATTGATCCAGCCGCTTCGCTAGCCGGTTGCCCAAGTAAGAGAAAAGCGGCAAACAGCAGAACCTGAGACTTCGGCACTGATTCGCTCCTTTACCTGGCTTAACCCAGCATGTTACAAACGGCTATCCTGACCGCCAAGCGAGCAAAAGTAGTCCGCTAAGAATTTTAAGCAGGGTTAGAAAACCCTGCCTATCGGCGGATAGAAGGCGGGACATTCCCTTCGACTCTTCGCTAAGCTCAGGGCTCAGGGCAGGCTTGTCCCGCATGTAACGAGCTAAACTCTTGGCTATTCGTTCAGCCAATATATTTCTTGGACAACTTTTACTTGCAAGGTCCTGACAATGCCCGTTGAATCTTTCATGAGCTTGTGTGAGAATCGGGGTGGATAGACGGGATTTACTGTATTTATTCTAAAAATGTGATAATCACCTATCAGTAATACATTAATGTAAGATTTTCTGACATCTGACCTAAACTAAAACCAGAAAGTTATATAGGATAGAGCATCCGAGGTAAAATAGTATAATTCTACAAAGGTTGAGATTAGTTGGCATACAAATTGCATAATTATTTTAACGGATTAAATAAATTAACGGAGGATTAAATATGCTTGCAAAGGATGTTATGAAAACTGAGGTTGTTACAGTGTCGCCATCAACTCCGATAACGGAGGCCGCTCTATCGATGAGGGAAGAGGGCATAGGCGCCCTTGTCGTAGTGGATGATGAAGGTAGGCCTGTAGGGATAACAACTGATAGGGATATCGTGGTTTCAGTCGTAGCCAATAGTAAAAACCCCCTTGAGATTTTAGTTGAAGAGGTTATGACCAAAAAACTAATTGTAGTCCAGGAAGATGCGAGTATATTTGAGATACTTAAAATACTCGCAAAGAATAATATAAGAAGGGTCCCCGTTATGAGAAGGGGAAAGCTTGTTGGAATAGTATCTGTGGACGATCTAATTGTTATTATCACAACAGAGCTTTCTAACCTAGCTTTGGCTTTAAGTGGCACATCAAAGGTTCTTTGAGCAAGAGAAAATGCTCGTAAAAAATTGGATGAAGAGAAATCCAATAATTGTGGAACCCGAGACGGGAGTCAAATCTGCTTTTTTACTTACGAAGAAACATAGGATAAGACAGCTCCCGGTTATAAGAGATGGTGTACTCATCGGTATTGTAACAGATAGAGACTTCAGAAAACCTGAGCTCCCTCATAGATTTTACACAACGGATGAGGTATATAGGTTAGAAGACAAGTTCGCGGTAGGCGACATTATGACGATGGAAGTTATAACTGTCACGGAAAATACGAGTATTGAAGAGGCTGCGAGATTACTTCTGGAGCATAGAATAAATGGTCTTCCTGTAATTTCTGAGAACGGAAGGCTTATTGGAATAATAACCACCTCTGATATCTTAGGGGCTTTTTTGAGGCTTTATAAGTTTGAGAACTGGTGAATAAGACATTCGTAATTCTCTTAGAAAAAAAACAAGTGAGAAAATTTGCGTCTAAAAAATCACTATTTTGAAATCAAATCAGAAGAGGATTTTATTCCTTATAAAAGTTTGCTACAATCCCAAACCTGACGTGATTAAAAGCATCAAGACCAAACCTACTATTACACCCCATGCAGTTTCTTGTCTGGAGCAACCACGGAGGCTATTTGGTATCAGTTCGGCAGCGACTAGATAAATCATAGCGCCGCCAGCAAACCCTAATCCAGATGGTAACAGGGGCTTGAATACAGATACAAGAAGAAATGATGGCACAGCAAGGAGCGGTTGTGGCACGCTTGTCAAAATTGCATACCACGCACACCTCCATAGTGATACGCCCTTTGCGCGGAGTGGAAGCGTGACAGCCATCCCCTCAGGGATGTTATGAACAGCAATCGCAAGTGCAAGAAGAAAACCAAATCTTAGCTCACCTGTCGCATAACCCACACCGATCGCCACCCCTTCAGGGATGCTATGTATAAACATAGTCACTACGATCAATACAGCTTGACGCGAGTCTATTGCGTTTAAGTTGGCAATCCGCCACTCGTTATCCTCCACGCGGCTTGCAATCCAGGCAAAAAAAGCAGCGCCTGCTAGCATTCCCAATGTGACTTCCCACACGCTACCTCGACGAAGAGCCTGGTCAGCTAGGCTAAATACTGACGCTGAAATCATCATCCCGCCTGCAACTGCCGAGGCTATACCTTGCCACCTTACTGA
This sequence comes from Candidatus Dadabacteria bacterium, assembly GCA_023250035.1. Classification (GTDB taxonomy): domain Bacteria; phylum Desulfobacterota_D; class UBA1144; order Nemesobacterales; family CSP1-2; genus CSP1-2. Next base: position 1,205 of record JAHFBK010000047.1, on the reverse strand, counting down.
CGGGTGTCGGAAAAAGGCAAATGGCAACGCACCCAGACCAGTTGCTAGGTCGGTTAGCAGTGCTACAACGAAGATTTGAATAACTATATTGTCCAGCATGACGACGAGAAAATTATAATAACAAGCCCCATAAGGACAAACTAAGAAGAAAAGCTTGCAATCTTCTATTTATGTATGCAAAAAGACCTAAAACTATTAACTAAACCCACAACAAAAATGTTCATGTTTTCTTCTGATTAAGTCTAATAATGTATTTTCTTCCCTCTTCCGCAAGAAAGATAATTGGCGGAAATGCAAGAAGAAAAGCCCAATCTACAGGATCCAGAGAGAATGTATTAAATATTTTTTGAAAGGGAGGGAAATAGACTATTATATTGATTATAACAAGCTCAGCCGCAATACCAAGCAAAACCGATCGGTTATTTAAAAAACCTATTTTAAATACCGACTCTCTTTCAGTGCGGCAGGCAAAGACATTTCCTATTTGAGTTGCTATAATGCCAGCTAGACACATAGTCGTGGCTTTTAGGTAGATCGGGCCTGATGAAATTAATTCCATACCCGGACGCCACCCGGAGGAATAGTAAATAAAGAAGTATCCCGCCATACAGGCTAGAGCCTCAATTATCCCCAAAAAGCCATAAGCCCGAAGTAGTAAGGGTGGGTCTAATAGCCTTTTCTTTGATGATCTAGGTGGCTGGTTCATAACCCCTGGTTCTGGACTCTCAGCTCCGAGTCCTAGGGCAGGAAGTAAGTCAGTACCAAGATCAACAGCCAATATCTGCATTATGGTAAGAGGTAAAGGAATCTTAAATAAGACAAAAAGAATGAAGGGAATTATTTCAGGAATGTTAGATGCAAAAATATACGTTACAAATTTCTTAATATTTGAATATATTGCCCTTCCTTCCTCAATACCTGCTACAATACTTGCGAAATTGTCATCGGTAATGATCATTGTCGCTGCCTCTTTTGCAACATCTGTCCCACGACCGCCCATTGCAATACCTACGTGTGCATTTTTAAGAGCTGGGGCATCATTAACGCCATCCCCGGTAACAGCCACGATTTCTCCCATACCCTTTAGGGCATCTACTATCCTCATCTTGTGATCTGGGGAAACCCTAGCAAATATAACCTCCTTTTTTTGTAAGGCTTCCTTAAGTTCACCATCGTTCATTTCCGTAAGTTCAGTACCTGTAACG
>JAHFBK010000155.1 GCA_023250035.1 Candidatus Dadabacteria bacterium | reverse complement strand
GCTCCCGAGGCCCCTTCCTTGAGTGGCGCTGTAGCGAAATTGACACCGAACCGTCGGCACCAGATTGTAACAGCCTTATGTTTGCTAAGGTCTACATCCGGGGGTAAATCATAGTTCTGATCCCCTACGTTTCCCTTTAGTGGACCAATGTGAATAAATCCTGCATTTGTAACTGTATCATTATCGTTAGCATCCTCGGCAGCGACTAGATAAACCTGGACATCTGGTCCGTTTGAGGTCTCAAACTCTGTAAATCGAAGAACCTTCTTGCCATCTGGTAATTGATAAATTGTTGCTGTTCCTTTACCATCGTGCGCTACTCCATGAAAACTACCAGTGACAAGAACTACTGGTGAGCTAGCCGATCCTGTCGTCTCTTGGGCAGTAGTTGGAAATTCTTCTTGAATGGTTTCACTTATAAAAAGCTTTTCGGGACGAAATAAATACCAAAGGACCACAAGGACTATTAATATCACAATAATTGCAATTGTGCGTTTCATGATGCATTACCTCCTTTACTTCTTTAATGATCGCCGCCTAATAGCCAGCTATATCTGTGCTGATTCTAAAAATTTATGACCTTCCAAGACCCACTTTGCCCTGATAACCTTCGAACACTTTCTCATGAACAAAACCATCGTTAACCACTTTGATAATCCGAATAAGTTAATTTACGCCTAGAAAACTTCATCTTCTAACTTTATGACCTATTAGACGTTAGAATCTTTAAAAAAGATTTAAATCAACCTTTTAATTATTAATAAAGTCTAACCGCTCTCTAGACAGGCGTAATTTTGAACCCCATCATTCATATTAAAAAATATTTAAAATATGAAGTCAATAGGAGGTTTTTAGGTGGGGAATCTATTTTTTTGAATATCGTAATACTTTATCCCCAGTCTACAATAAGGCATGATCTAATCATTTTAATATCTTATAAAACTAGACAGAGATAATATTCAAACTTTCAATCATTTCAAAGTGTCTTCTATTATTAGAAAGAAGAACGAGGCTATAACAAAGGCAAGTTGAAGCAATAAGAAGATCAAAATCCCCTATGATCTTACCTTGTTTTCTCAACTTTAAAAAAGGGTAAAAAAGGGGACAACGCACCCCTTTGTTTCTTTTCAATTGATTATTAGAAACCCTTCCCTTTCGTATTTAGCTTAATTCTGTAGATTGAGTCACTAGCCGTAATATATAAAACCGAACCATCGTTTCCCCATCCAACATTCGAGGTTGGAACACCTGTTACTATAGTGCCTAAATGCGTTCCATCCGGTGAAAATACGTACACACCGCCTGGTCCTGCGGCAAAAAGGTTACCATTTTTATCAACCTTCAAGCCGTCAGGGGCACCCTTCCTTCTCTGAGTAAAAGGGGTAGCATCATAAAAAACGCGCCCATTCGTAATCGTTCCGTCATCCTTTACATCAAATGCAAGCCAAGCAGACCTCTTTGGATCAACATCCGTAACGTATAAAATTGTTTCATCCGGAGAGAAGACAATACCATTTGGGGCTTTGATATCTCTGGTAAGTAGCGTGAGTTTCCCGTCGGCTGAAAGTCGGTAAACGCCTTGAAACGGAAGCTCCTTAGCCGGATCATTGAATGTCTCTGGTAATCCGAAAGGAGGATCTGTAAAGTATAGATCACCATTTGACTTATACACTGCGTCGTTAGGACTGTTAAGACGTTTCCCCTCATAACGATCAGCAAGTGTTGTCTTAGTACCGTTCTTCTCGAGGCGAGAGACACGTCGGTCACCATGTTCACATAGCACGAGCATACCAAAGGAATCGTATAGAAGACCATTTGAACCAGGCTCTTTACCCTTAAATGGAGCAGAGCCAGCATAGCCGCTAGGCCTTAAATACAAGCTGACCCCCTCACCTTCTTTCCACTTAAAAACCGAATTATTCGGGATGTCAGAAAATAACAAATAACCACCTTCTCGATTCCAAACCGGTCCTTCAACCCAGGTGAAACCTTCTGCCAACTTCTCTAGTACCGCCCATTGTGGAAACAGTTGATCTAATCGCGGGTCTAGACGTACAATCTCCCCTGATGTAGCTATAGAGCCATTCACCGCTTCTGCCCTCGCTAGAACGATTTGAAGAATTATAACAATTATAACCATAGCCTGTATGAAATTCAGAAACCACTGCTTAAAATCTTTCTTTTTACCTTCATAACTTTCTCCTCACTTTTATCCTTGTCATTCTCATTTGCATCACTATTTTACTGATTTAAAATTTTCTTTATCTTTACTTCCAAAACTTCTTACGAATCTCTCTAATTAGTCGTTGGTCGAACGCCAGGTATGTTCAATTGCATCCTATATAGACCACTCCTGGCACAAAGATATAGAGTCTTTCCATCTTCTCCTCCCCAGGCCATATTGTGAATATGCTTAGGAGCAACTATCGTTCCAATGTGCTTTCCTTCTGATGAAATAACCCAAAGTCCACCCGGTCCCGAAACGTATATGTTGCCTTTCTGATCCACCTTAACTCCGTCAATCGCATCCTCCCCTGGTGCACCTGTCATATCAAAGAAGATTTTCCCGTTTGATAATGTTCCATCAGCGTTTACCTCATACCTCATCACAACCTTCTTTTCTGGGTCCCAGTTGCCTACGTACAGATATTTTTCATCTGGCGAGAATGCGATGCCATTTGGTCCCTTCAAGTCCTTAATGAGCAGTGTTAATTTGCCATCTTTAAAAGAATACACCCCGCTGAAGGGTTGCTCCTTTCGCGGATCATCAAAGAACTTTGGCAACCCAAAGGGGGGATCTGTGAAGTAGAGGGTGCCATCAGACTTATAGACGAGATCGTTTGGGCTATTGAGGCGTTTGCCCTCGTAACTGTCTACAAGTACAGTAACAGTTCCATCTTTTTCTAAACGTGATACGCGGTGATTTCCATGCTCATTAATTGTCAGCCTACCCTGAGCGTCTAACGTAAGTCCATTAGATCCAGGTTGTCCATACTCAGCGATGTCAGTACCGGAATAACCGCTATGTTGACGAAATACTGAAAGCATCCCGTCCTTTGTGTATTTGTAAATAATGTTGTTGTTCGGGTCACTGAAGAGCAGATAGCCTTCATCACTAACCCAAATTGGACCTTCTGTGAACTTGAATCCCTCAGCAAGTTTAAAAATCTTGGGGTTTGGTCCGACTATGGCATCCATCGCAGGATCAAGCCTCAAAACCTCTACGTTTACCTCTTGTGGAGTCACTGCAATCGGTACCTTACTACCCTTATAGAAATCAAGCCTTGCATAGCGCATCCAAATAAAGTTTGTGGGTGGATTAGAAATCGGTCCGTTTATCCCAAAAATGGCAAGTTGAATCTGCTGACCCGGGCTTACATCTCGCCCAATAACAATACGATTTGGGGCATTCCAGCCCGCAATCACAGAGCCACCGTTTTGCCCGAGTGCTCGTGGAATTTCACCATCCACCCAAATCTCAGCGTAGTCGTCAAGTGAAGTCTCAAACACAACTGTTGACCCCGTTGGGTCAAAGTTGCCTATACGTTTAGGTATTGCTATGTTGATTCTATACCAATTGAAGCAAATCCTGCCTGTTGAACGTCGCTTATTAAGTGAAGTTGGATCCAAAACCTCCCATTTTGAATCATCGAAATCCACACCACCCGCATGCGGCTTATAATCATAAGTCTTAACTGGTTTACCCGTAGGCTGCCCATCCGGTCCAGGCGCTTTAAAATCAACCTGTATGATTTCAACATCGCTATAACGCCATTGACCTTTCACAAGATTAACCCCTTCCTTCGTGCTTAGATCTATGATTGCATCTGGTTTGCCACTAGGTATATCGTTCGACTGAGCCTGTCCTGAGCCTTGTCGAAGGGACTCACGAACGTCCTGATTTGTTTGTGCGGGCACTTCTGTTACACAAAGAAAAGAGACTAGTGTAGAAAACAAAATTAAATGAATCGAACGAGATCTCATTTGTCACCCCCTTTAATTGCGGCATCTATAGCTGAAGCCCCAACCTTTGCAATATCTTCATCTTCTTGGGGGGTATTTCCGCTTACCCCAATAGCGCCTATAACCTTTCCGTCGAGGATAACGGGAATACCACCCTGAAGAGGTGTAGCGCCGGGAAGGGCCAGAGCCGCAACACGTCCTTCGCGGACCTGATCTTCAAAGACCTTGCTTGGCCTGCGAAATATGGCTGCAGTCCGAGCTTTTCCAATGGCAACCTCTACACTTGCTACCTGTGTGTCATCGAGCCTCTCAAGCAAAATTAAATATCCACCATCATCAACTACTGCGATAACAACTGTTGCACCTCTTTTTATAGCCTCAGCCTCAGCGGCTTGAGCAATCTTCTTAGCAACATTCAATGTAAGCACTTGCTTAACAGGCAACTCCGCCAGGATGGACGGTGCTGATAGCAACAATGCAAGACCCAAACTCATTATATATTTCATTTTTACCTCCTCCTCTTAATTGATCACTGCGAATTTATGAACTTTGAAGACTTAATCTTGTAATAAAACCTCGATAGTAACATCTGGGTAGACCAACAGTCTTGCTGGTGGTCTAAGAGGCAACGAGCAAGCATGTCCTGAGCGTAGTCGAAGGGCCTGTCCCGAGTTTAGTCCCCGATTTAATCGGGGAGGGAACTCGTTGCCTACCCAGTTAGACTGTCTATCACCAAAAAAATAATTCAAATGCCATTCATTCACTATTGTACACTCTCGAACAAGCTGATCGGTACAACATTCCTTTTGAAACTGCATTAGCTAACTTTAACTACATAATAAAGTACAGGTCCCTGAACCTCTTTGAACCAATGCGGCGTACCAGCCGGCACTATAATCACATCACCCTTGGTAATAGTGCGCGTTTCGCCGCCCTTAATCTCCTTTCCCCGTATCTCATCAGGGGCGGTAGTTTTTCCATCCACAACCTCACCCCCAGTAACAAACGTTGAAGATCCCTCAAGCATATAAATAATGTCCGTGTCTTTTACATGAACCTCAGCCATACCTGGTTCGGTACGGCGACTTGCATGAATCTTGTAGTTAGATACTTCAA
>JAHFBK010000046.1 GCA_023250035.1 Candidatus Dadabacteria bacterium | reverse complement strand
GTGTCTATTTTTTAAGACACGGTGCCTAGAAGTTAGGCACTACCAGGCTCAAAAATTCGGCAAATAGGCTTGTTTTAATGATTGAAAAGGATTTTGAAAGGTGGTATGTTGTTTGCATACTCAGGAGATGAGGAGGTTAATTTTATGAAAAAAATAGAAGCCATAATAAAACCCTTTAAACTCGATGACGTAAAAGAATCGTTAAAAGAAGTAGGTGTTCAGGGACTAACTGTTACAGAAATCAAAGGTTTTGGAAGGCAAAAGGGGCATACAGAGCTTTACAGAGGGGCAGAATATGTAGTTGATTTTTTACCTAAAATAAAGCTTGAAATTATAGTACCTGATGATATGGTAACAAGGGTTGTAGATGCTATCATGGACAGTGCTCGGACGGGGAAAATCGGGGATGGGAAGATATTTGTTCTTCCTATGGAAGAGGTAATAAGAATAAGAACCGGCGAGCGCGGCGAGGATGCGCTATAAAATGAAAAACTCGACTATACGAGGAGGACGTAACCATAATGGCTATTAAAAAGAATGATTCCAGTAAAAAATCCAAGGGGGGTACAAACCATATGTTTCCACAAACTGTGGGAGATGTATTAAAACTGATGAAGGAGAAGAATATAGTGGATGTAGATCTAAGATTCCTTGATTTCTTAGGAACATGGCAGCATTTCAGTGCTCCTCCACATGAGCTTGATGAAGATACATTTGAAGAGGGCTTAGGTTTTGACGGTTCGAGTATTCGTGGATGGCAATCAATTCATGCAAGTGACATGCTCGTAATCCCTGATCCAAAAACGGCAAGGATTGACCCATTTACAGCAGTTCCCACGTTGTCAATAATCTGTGATGTAGTAGATCCTATAACACGCGAGCCCTACTCACGTGATCCTAGAAATATAGCAAAAAAGTCAATAGCCCATACGAAGAATATAGGTATTGCCGATACCGCTTATTTTGGGCCAGAGCTTGAATTCTTTATATTTGACGATATTAGATATGACCAAACACCGAGCTCGGGATACTACTATGTAGATTCAGTAGAAGGCCAATGGAATACAGGTAGGGACGAAAAACCAAATCTAGGATATAAACCGAGATACAAAGAGGGATATTTCCCCGCACCACCTACGGATAGCTTTCAGGATATCAGGTCTGAAATGGTTAGAACCCTAGAAGAGCTTGGCGTTATGGTTGAGAAACACCATCATGAGGTCTCCACCGCTGGTCAGGCTGAGATTGACATGCGTTTTGCGCCACTTGTCGAGATGGGCGATAGGATGATGTGGTACAAATACGTGTGTAGAAACGTTGCCAGAAAGTATGGAAAAGTCGTTTCATTCATGCCAAAGCCAATATTTGGAGACAACGGCTCGGGTATGCACACACACCAATCCCTTTGGAAAAACAGCGAGCCACTTTTTGCCGGCAATAGTTATGCCGGGCTAAGCGATTTGGCAATGTACTACATTGGAGGAATTCTGAAACACGCTCCAGCCTTATGTGCATTTGTTGCACCTACTACCAATTCATATAGGAGACTGGTTCCCGGATTTGAAGCCCCTGTGAATCTTGCATACTCTGCAAGAAATAGAAGCGCTGGAGTGAGAATCCCGATGTATTCGCCAAGCCCAAAGTCAAAGAGAATAGAGGTAAGGTTCCCTGATCCATCATGTAATGGCTACCTTGCTTTTGCAGCTATGCTTATGGCCGGGCTTGATGGAATTGAGAAGAGAATAAACCCTGGAGAGCCCCTTGATAAGGATATATATGCGCTAGGTCCTGAAGAGCTTGCTGGCATCCCATCAGTTCCAGGTTCACTAGAAGAAGCCCTTAAAACCCTTGAAAAAGACCATGAGTTCCTACTAAAGGGTGATGTGTTCACAGAAGATGTGATTGAGACCTGGATAAGCTACAAGATGGAAAAGGAAGTAAACCCAATAAAGCTTAGGCCAGTGCCTTATGAATTTGTCCTTTATTTCGACGCTTAGCAAAAACCTTTAAGAAGGCAGGCGCTTTCTATATAGACACATATTCATCAAAAGTAGGGGCAGCCCTTGCCTGCGGTGAGCTTAGTCGAACTGTGATCGCCCTTTCTTTTTGGGCGAACCATGTGAGATGTCGTAAGCTATCTCACAGGGCGAATACAAGATTCGCCCCTACAAATTTTATACAATACTTTTATAAAGAATTGTTTATACCCTAAAATCTAGCTGACACCACTATGTATATTAGGATCGCTACCGCCCCAAGAGCCATAAGAGCGGCATAGAACCTTAGAATTCCTGCCTGTGCTGTGCGAAGAAGAGTCGCTGCTCCTCTTGCTATACTTCCAACCCCGTTCACAGCACCGTCAATTATTGTAACATCGAAATTAGCCCAAAGTAGATCTTTCGATAAAACAATAAATGTCCTTATAAACGCCACGCCATAGATTTCATCAACAAACCACTTAGCATACGAACCACGGTAAAGAGTAGAGATAACAGGTACTTTCGCAAGTGTCTCGGGCAGAGAGGGTTTAATAAGATACATAAAAATTGCAATAACAATCCCGAGAAAGGCAGCGATAGTTGAAAATTCTACAAGCGTCCAATGTCCAAAAAGGTAATATTCTTCTGGTTGTACCCCTTTTACAAAGATTGAAGACCCAAGAAATTCTTCGAATAAATTCGAATCATGAATCTCAAGGATCTTTCCCATAAATGCAGGAATACCGATATATCCGCCGATTAACGAAAGAAGCGCAAGAATTAAAAGTGGAATAGCCATAGAATAAGGAGATTCATGGATATGATGCTTTACTTCTTCTGACATTCGCGTTTTCCCTCCAAAGGTAAGGATATAAAGCCTCATCATATAAAACGCCGTTAGGACTGCCGTTATAAGCCCAATAAGCCAGTGTATGGTGTATCCCCTTTCATAAAGCGCGCTTAGGATTTCATCCTTACTGAAAAACCCCGAGAGGAGAGGAACACCTGAAATCGCTAGAGTGCCGATGAGGAAGGTTATGAATGTTATAGGAAGAAATTTTCTTAAGCCGCCCATCCTTCTTATATCCTGCTCTCCACCAAGGGCATGTATAACACTTCCAGCGCCTAGAAAGAGAAGAGCCTTGAAAAAGGCGTGGGTTACTAGATGAAACATCCCAGCGGCATAAGCACCACACCCAACGCCCATGAACATATACCCAAGCTGGCTTACGGTTGAATAGGCAAGAACCTTTTTAATATCGTTCTGAGTTATGGCAATAGTAGCAGCAAGAAAGGCTGTGAATGCCGCAACAGAAACAACAAACGCCTGTGCTGTAGGAGACTGGGAATAAAAGACATTACACCTCGCTGTCATGTAAACACCCGCCGTAACCATGGTAGCGGCATGTATGAGAGCGCTTACCGGCGTAGGTCCTGCCATAGCGTCAGGGAGCCAAACGTATAGTGGAAACTGTGCGGATTTTCCTACTGCACCTACAAAAAGAAGAAGAGCTATCGAAGTAACAACCACCCCTGGAATAGCACTCATAAATTCTGGATCAATTGCTTTCTTAAAAACCTCTTGGTAGTTCACAGAACCAAAGACGAAAAATATAAGGAAAATACCCAGTATAAACCCAAAGTCGCCGATTCTGTTTACTATAAACGCCTTTCTTCCTGCAGTTGCCTTAGCAGGGTCATCGTACCAGAAACCGATAAGGAGATAGGATGCAAGTCCAACGCCCTCCCAGCCTACGAACATGAGGGGAAAATTGTTTCCGAGAACAAGAAGAAGCATAAAAAAAACAAATATATTTAGATAGGTAAAATACCTTGAGTAAGATTTGTCTTCTTGCATATAACCAATTGAATAAACATGAATGAGAAAGCTTACCCACGTAACAACCAGAGTCATAACGCAAGAAAGTGAATCAAAAAGAAACTCAAATCTAGCCGTAAAATCACCCGAAGGAATCCAGATATAAAGTTCCTGTATAATCTCTTTTTGTTGTGGGTGAAGCGTCTCAAGCTTAAAAAATAAGAAAGAAGATATTAGTGCTGAGACTAAGACAACTCCGCATCCTATAATACCCACAAGTCTTTTTTCTTCGTGTTCACTTCCTCCAAGGAATCTTCTTGAGAGACCCGATGCAAAGAGAATCCCATTTATCAAAGCACCGAATAGAGGGGCAAGTATTATCCAAGCAATCATTTATTTATACCTTTACTGAAAAAGCAAGCATCAAATAACAAGCATCAAATAACAAACAAATTCCAAATCCTAAATCAAAATTCTAAACTTTCTGGTCATTGTAGTTTCGGATTTTGAATTTATTTGAGATTTGTAATTTGTTATTTGGAATTTGTAGTCCATTCTATCCTTTAAGAAGTTTCAACACGTCTATATTAAGTGTTTCATGATGAGCATATATCGTGACTACAAATGCAAGACCAACAGCTACTTCAGCCGCTGCAACGGTTATTGACATTATCACAAAAATATGACCGGTCAGATCACCCAGTACATTTGAAAATGCAACGAAAGCAAGATTTGAAGCATTTAGCATCAGTTCCAACGACATAAGCACAATGATCAAATTTTTACGTACGATAACACCATATGCACCTATTATGAAAAGTATGGCACTAAGCACGAGATAATGTTCTATGGTCACAGTCACTTAATCAAACCTCCTTTTAGCTATTACGACGACACCAAGAATAGCCACTACTATAAGTACTGATGTCAGCTCAAAAGGTAAAAGATAATCGCTAAAAAGAACCTCCCCTACCCCTTCTACCGTACCAAATGGCTCAGGATGAGAAATAACCATGTTGTTTAAAGGAAGAATTTTTTTGAAGCCAATGAATATAAAATAGCCGGAAATCAAAAGAAGTAGTGAGAGGATGCCTAATTTAACAGGAACTCTCCCAGCATCAAACCTGAGTGATTCATCCCTTAGATTCAGAAACATAACAGTAAAGAGAAACAAGACCATTATGGCCCCGGCATAGACTAGAACCTGGATTAGTGCAATAAAATGGGCAAGGAGTAAGATGAAAAGAACCGCTGTTGAAAAGAGTGTAAGTACAAGAGAAAGGGCACTTGCTACAGGATTTTTATGTGAAACTAAAACAAGAGCCCCTATTACTGAGCTTGCAGCAAATACATAGAAAATTATTGTTTCCAAATCCTGTTTACCTTCTTCTCATATCCTTTAACGATACACCTCCAGGAGGCGGAGTAAGTGACCCGGGAAGCGCTTGAACCCATTTTCCTGCAGATTCAAACCCGCCTAAGAAATGTCCTATATACTCTGCCGCTTCGTCTTTTGAGAAGAACATCCTCCAGAGAAACCTGTTTTGCTTTTCTGGAATTAGCCAGTGAAAATATTGCCATCCATTCATCATAAGGTCCTGGGCGAACTCCTTTTCGCAATCGACACCAATACATACAGCACCTATCGCATCAGGGCTGTGTGCAAGGACAAAAGCTTTTATGTTTTCTTCATAAGGTGAACAGTCGATCGTAACAGGATTTGCATAAAAAAAGCTAACAGTTTTTGGGTCAATCTCTTCAAGCAAATCGTACTCTATTTTGTTTTCATCAAGAACCTTCTTAGTTATATCATCCATATAGAATTCACCCGTCACCTGACTCATATATGCAGCTACAAAAGTGGACTCCGGAACACCTTTTATAACCTCATACATTGCCTCTAAATCCCGTGGGCTAAATCTATAAATCATTGCTTGCCTCCTTCTGAATCTTCTCCATCGCCAAATACCGCGAACTTATAGTATTCCTTCAGTAACTCAATTATATGTGGAAGCAGGGTATAGTCAAACTCCCAGATGAGCCTTCCGGTTCTCTCTAAGGAGGAAACTGGCGTAATTTGGAAGTCGCGTTCCTTAGTCTGACCATATTGGTCGCTGGGAAGAGCGCTTACAACCTCGAAGTCGCCTGTCTCAACAATCACACAATAATCGAATTTTTCATAACCAGAGAGCTTCTGCCCATCTCTAAACCTCATGATCTCACCCTTAACCAGTTTCATAGAGCCTTTCTCCTTTTTATAGTTATTTCTCCCCACACGGCATCGAACAGTACAGGGATCATCAATAGTAGCGCCATCCCTTCGTCAGGCTCAGGACAAGCTTGGCACGATACCACTCGCGGCTGGAAGCCGCTCCTACTACGATAGGTTGTTAGCTATTTTTCATTATTCTTTAGTCGAACGACCAACGACATCTTTCCCATTTATCATCTGCTCTTTTCCACCCCCACTTTATCACAGTAGCTTTCAATAGGACAAACGCTGCACCTTGGAGAAATTGGGCGGCATAGATGCTGCCCGAACGAAACCAAAAGGTCATTATACTCGATCCAATATTTCTTAGGAAGCTCTTTCCTTAGTGACATCTCTGTCTCAAGCGGTGTCTTAGTTTTTATGTATCCTAGTCTGTTGGATATTCTATGGACATGCGTATCAACACAAATCCCTGCTTTTCCATAGCCTAAAGTAACAACAAGGTTTGCAGTCTTTCTCCCTACGCCTTTTAATTTCAACAACTCATCTAAATCGTCAGGCACCCTCGATTTATATCTTTCTACAAGCTCACGACAGATGTACCGAATTGTTATCGCTTTTGTCTTATAGAACCCAATCGGATATATAACTTTCTCGATCTGCTTAACATTAAGTTTAAGCATATCATGAGGATTATCAGCAAGCTCAAATAATCTCTTTGATACCTTAGCCGTTGTTGTGTCCTGTGTGCGAAGGCTAAGAATCGTTGATATTAAGATCCTGAAAGGGTCGTGCGATGTCTCTGCTGTAAGGGTAACAATCGGCACATCCCATTTACGAGTTTCTTCTCTTAGAATATTAATAATCTTGTGAATATCCTCGTGTTTCATTGCTCATCACCGTTTTCACTTTTGCTCATCTTCTCTAGAACTTCATTCAATAGTTGATCTACAGATTTATCTTTCTTTGAGATTGCCTCGTCCCCTTCGCTTTGCTCAGGGCTTTGGCTCATTTGCTCCTCGCCATGTCATTCTAGAATTGTCATTGCGAGCGCTAGCGAAGCAATCCCGTCTTTTTTGGATTGCTTCGGGACTCAGTCCCTCGCAATGACATACAGAAGAATGGAGTCCTCCTAATGGCAAAATACACTGCAAATTGCTATGTGCAATATTATAATTCATCCTTTGTCACTCGATACGAATTTACCGTTTTTCTGATTTATATCGAGCGCGAATGGTTTGCTTGCCTCACCGAAGTAAACACTTAAATGTGGGAAAGGAATCTCGATTTCTTTTTGGTCAAACGTATTTTTAATCCTTCTTCTCAATTCTCGTCCTACTTCCCACTGCTTAAGCGGTTGGGTTTTAATTATACACTTAATTGTCACTTCTGATTCACCGAAGCTATCAACTCCGAGTACCGTTAGGGGTTCCAATATCAACGGCCTGAATGTTTCATCTTTATAAATCTCTTCCCCTACTTCCTTAAGCACGTCCATAACCATATCCACATTCTCTTTATATGCTACACCGGCGTCAATTACATAACAGGCCCATCCCCTGCTCTTGTTTGATAGTGCATTTATCGTACCATTTGGAAAGACATGCACAGTTCCCTCAAGGTCCCTTAACACAATTGTTCTAAGATTAATTTCCTCTACGAGTCCTCCTGTCCCGTTAATCACGGCAACATCTCCAACACGAACCTGATTCTCCAAAATAATAAAAAAACCGCTAATCACATCCCTTACAAGGCTTTGTGCACTAAATCCAACAGCAATTCCTATGATACCAGCACCAGTTATAATTAGTGCTATATCAATTCCTACCTCTCTAAGAACCATCATAAGAGCTACCACGAAGACAGTTACAAAAGTTGCTTTCCTGAGTATATTGCCGAGAGTCCTTACTCTTTTTTCAGTTTCTATAGTCGCAAAAAATTCACCTTTGTCTTTAACCATAACCTTTTCCACCCTTCCAATCAAGATGGAAATAAACCTTAGAAGCACATAAGCCCCTAAAACCGTTAAAGCGATATGCAAGCCCGAGGTCATAAGCTAATTAATAAGGTTATTGATAAAATCTGGATTGAATATTCTTGACATCAGTCTACCTCCTTACAAAAAATCTCGAAGAATAAATTCATACCCTATTTATAATTTATGTATCTCTAGAATTATGTGATTGAAATAATTCCGAAAGACAAGATTAAAGTTTGGAAAGTACTCAAAATATAGGATAAAAGATTAACATTGACGGGTCAAATATTACTCAGTAAAAACACCTGTTTTTGACTGAACATACCCTTTTATGTAAACTGGCTTCTTAAGAATGGGAAAGATTAGAATTCTTCCTGATAAGATTGTCTCCAAGATCGCAGCAGGAGAAATCGTAGAAAGACCCGCCTCTGTGGTAAAAGAGCTCATCGAGAATTCCCTTGACGCTGGAAGTACAGAGATAAAAGTAGAGCTTAAAATTGGGGGAAAGAAGGTCATTTTGATCTCTGATAACGGCGAAGGGATGACAAGGGATGACGCACTTCTATCTCTCGAACGACATGCCACGAGTAAAATCAGGGATGCCGAAGACCTTTTTTCTATACAAACACTTGGCTTTCGTGGAGAAGCACTGCCGAGCATTGCAGGGGTTTCCAGGTTTAGACTCATAACAAAAACAAAAGATGAGATCGTTGGGACCAAAATCACAGTTGAAGGCGGAACTATAAAAAGAGTGGAGGAGATAGGATGCCCTAATGGAACGACAGTTGAAATAAATGATCTTTTCTACAATACACAGCCGAGGCTAAAGTTTATGAAAACCACCGAAACTGAATTATCAAATATCCTTGATATTATTCAAAGAGAAGCGCTTTCTCATCCAAATGTCGGATTTGAAGTCATACACGAAGGAAGAATCTTACTTCAACTCCCCCATAGAAAAAATATTGAAGAAAGATTCCCAGAAATCTTCCCGAATGCTGAGCTTTTTGAAATCGAAGCAAAAGCTGAGGGAATTAAGATTTACGGTTTTATGAGTAAACCTGAAGATGAAAGGACTACTACACAAAAACTATACACATATGTAAACAAACGCACTGTAAGAGATAAGTTTCTCACTCGAATGGTGATTGACTCCTATGGAAAGTTAATAGAAAGAGGAAAATTTCCGCAGGGAGTTTTATTTATTGAAATCCAATTTGATGAAGTTGATGTAAACGTTCATCCTACAAAGAATGAGGTCAGGTTTAGAAGAGCGAGAATTGTAGGAGACCTGATAAAAGCCGCGGTATCAGAGATACTAAGAAATGCTCCTTGGATAAAAGACTACCATTCAGGGATTGAGAATGCTGTACACGGATTTTTTGAAAGAAGAGGAATTTTTGAGGTTACTCAAAATCAGCACAAAGTAAGTTTCTTAGAGAGAGGAATTTCTGAAGTACTTCAAAAAGATACAACATTAAAAATAGCAAATAACCAAGTACAAACAAAAGGGGATGAAATGGCAACATCCCATAAACCGGTTATCAAGGGTGCCTCAAGTTCCGATGTTGCTAAACCAGAAAACCTTTTTAAGGAAGAGGGTTTTTTCTCTACATTAGAAGTAATAGGACAGCTAGGTGAGCTCTACATAATCTGCGCCTCAGCAAGGGGGATGATTCTTATTGATCAACATGCGGCGCATGAAAGAATAAACTACGAGAAGCTCAAGGATGCCTATTTAACAAGAGAACTTGAAACTCAAGAACTACTTTTTCCGTTATTAATTGAACTCTCTCCCGACGAGGTTGAACTCTTAGGACAGTATAGCGAAGAAATTGCGTCTCTTGGGATAAAGTTGGAAGAGTTCGGAAAGAGCTCCTTTCTTATAAGATCTATTCCCGCACTACTTAAAGGTACCGATCTTGAAAGGCTATTAAAAGACATTATTGGAGAGCTTTCTATGCTAGGAAAAGAAAAGGGTTTAAGTGAGCGAATGGATCATATTATTTCAACTATGGCATGTCATTCTTCTATTCGCGCTGGAAAAGAGTTGAATCATGAAAAGATGAAAGCCATTTTAAGAGACCTAGATTGCGCCAGGTTTCCACACTCTTGTCCACATGGAAGGCCTGTGGCAAAGGGGTTAACCTATGAGGAACTCGAAAAGATGTTTAAGAGGTCCTGAATATGAAGGAATTTATCATCTCAAGACTCCGAGAAAGTGCTGACCTTAAACTCCTCTTTGCAAAACAATCAACAAAAGAAGTCATGCAGGCTGTAGATATTATTGAGAAGTTACTTAAATCAGGCGGAAAGATCTTAATTTTTGGAAATGGCGGAAGCGCTGCCGATGCCCAGCATATTGCAGCAGAGTTTGTAAACCGATATTTAAAGGAGCGTAATGCTCTCCCAGCCATAGCACTTACCACGGACACATCAATTCTCACCTCAATTGGAAACGATAACTCATTCGATAACATATTCTCAAGGCAGATTGAAGCACTTGGAAAAAAGGGAGATGTTGCATGGGGATTGTCAACAAGCGGCAGATCCAGGAACGTTGTAAGGGCTCTTAGAGTTGCAAAATCATTCGGTCTTAAAACCATTGGTTTTACAGGTGGAGATGGAGGAGAAATAAAGAAGATAGTTGACTGTAATATAAACGTGCCCTCCATGTCAACGCCGAGGATTCAGGAGCTACATATTACTATCGGTCATATTATATGTGAACTCATTGAAGATATTTTCTCTAATAAAAGAAATGATTGAATATGAAGTATTACCCCATTAACCTGGATTTAAAGGGCAAGAAGTGCTTAGTTGTGGGAGGTGGAAGGGTTGCGGAAAGAAGGGTTATATCACTCCTCGAATGTGAAGCAGATGTGATAGTTATAAGCCCTCGCCTTACTCCAAAGCTAGAGAGGCTTTCAGTTAATAAAAAAATCGCCTATAAATCAAGGAGCTATAAACCTGGAGATTTAAAGGGATCATATCTCGTCATCGCATCAACGGATAACCAAAAATTAAATCGCCACATTGGAGAAAGAGCGAGAAAACTCGGAGCTTTAGTTAATATAGTTAGCGAACCTAAGCTGTCTGATTTCACAGTACCAAGTGTATTGAGGCGTGGTAACCTTTTGCTAGCAATCTCCACAAGTGGTACTAGTCCTGCACTGTCAAAAAGACTTAGGTCGAATCTCGAAACAATTCTGGGAAAAGAATACGAAATATTGACTAATATTATGGGAGCTATAAGAACAAAATGTCGGAGCCTTCCAGGCAACAAAAGAAGACGCTTATATGCTAAGGTTGCAATGTCCGAGATACCAGAGTTATTAAGAGAGAAAAGATACAAAAAAGCAGAAAAGGTACTTATGAACATTGCTGGGTTCAGTTTTAACGAACTTAAACTTTGATCGAAGTCCCAATCTTAACTTGATTTATCACACTACCTCAGCCATAATTTCAAATTAATGCAGTTTAGATGCCCAAGATGCGTCAGGTTTGTAGAATGGGAGGGGAACCCTTGGAGACCGTTTTGTTCCGAAAGATGCAAACTCGTAGACCTTGGTGCTTGGGTCGATGAGGAATATAAAATTCCAGCAGAAAGATCATCAGAAGAGGATCAAAAGCAAGCAGACGCAGTCCAATCAGGAAATGAAGACAACTAACTTACTGAAACTAGTTTACATTTCCAAGAGAATGACTATTGGAGTTTATCAATCTGTTTCAAGGCTTGATCCAACGGAAGAAAAAACAGAAATAATTGAGGAGTTTATGAGGGAAGAGGGAAAGCATACAATGATGGCTGTAAAAAGACTCGATGAGCTCGGACTTATAACCCCTAAAAAAAGCGGTGAAATAGCAGAAAGATTCGGTGAAACTATAGGTAGAGCAGCAGGATTTTTTGGCTGGAATGGAGTTTGTTTTTTTATGCAGATAGGTGAAGAAGTAGAAAGACTATTCCTTGAAGCTGCCTCAAGGATTTGTAAAAATAAAAACGACAAAGAAATCTTGAATCTTATTATATTCGATGAAAGAAAACACGGCGATTGGTGGAAGAGGAAATCACACCATAGGAGGCATTAATAAATGGCAGTTACCGATACTAGCCGCTTTTACAAGGGGCTAAAAATCGAGTTCGAAGGTGAAATCTGGGAGGTTCTAGAATACCATCACTCAAAGATTGCTCAGAGAAGCCCCGTTGTAAAAACTAAGCTTAGAAATATAGTCACTGGCTCTGTCCAAGAAAGAAACTTTCGATCTGGAGAGACATTCAACCTTCCAGATGTTGAAAGGAAGAGGATGCAGTTTCATTACAAGGATGAAATTGGATACCACTTTATGGACTCCGAAACATTTGAGGAGTACGCATTTGGTGAGAACCATCTTGGAGAGACATTAATATTTCTAAAGGAACAGGAAGAGGTGAATATCCTTTTCTATAAAGGTAAAACGATGGGAGTAGAGCTGCCGATAACGGTAGCCCTTGAAGTAATTGACACCGATCCCGGTTTTAGAGGTGATACTGCAACAGGCGGGAGTAAACCTGCAAAACTCGAAACAGGAGTAATAATTTCAGTGCCTCTCTTTATTGACGTCGGAGATCTAATAAAGGTTGATACTAGAAGTGGAACTTATATAGAGAGAATAAAGAAAAAATAATAATAAATTAAGTTTTTTTAATCAGTCTTTCTATAGATCAATTAGACTTCTAATTTGAAATTCTTATAAATGACCGCATAGATATATACTTTCATCATGTCAATCCACTTATCTAATTCAAAATCTTCGCAACTCAAGTATAGCGTCCATATATGACGGAAGAGACAAAACGGAGAAAAAACCCTAAGCTTGCACTCATACTCTCGGCGATATTCCCCGGGCTTGGACAAATTTACAATAATCAAGTACTTAAGGGAATAGCTCTCATAGCGTTAAATACGGTTGTTAATTTTCTATTGATTAAGGCACTCGAAGGGTTAATTTCGTCCTTAGATTCAAAACTGGATAACTCGACCCTTTTTATCGTAGCTGCCTATACAGTAATAGGGTTAGTTCTATGGGTTTACGCAATCATAGATGCTAAGAGGACAGCAGAGAGAATAAATCGAAGAGATCCAAAAATTATGCGGAATCAGTAAGAATCTAATACCACTATCCAATTTTTGTACCTATGTATATTGTGTTCTCACCTCTTTTCACAAGAAAAAGGGCTGACTTTCCGTTTTCAATCATGTCCACTACACTTTTATAATCATCAATATTTTTAATAGCTCTTCCGTTTATCTCCAAAATCACATCCCCCGGTTGAAAACCTACTTCACTAGCTACACTTCCTGGGGCAACATCCGTAATAACAACGCCACTCTCTTCTTTGAGATCAAAACGTTCTGCAATTTGAGGATTTAACTCCTGAACAGTAAGCCCTAGTTTTTCTTTAACCCTTTCTTCGTATTCTCCCGCTATCTTTTCTGGGAGTTCCCCAAGCTTGACTGTAATGTCCTTTTCATTTCCTTCTCTCATAACCCTTAGTTGCACCTGGGTATCAGGTGGGGTATCTGCAACGATACCTGTAAGTTGAGCTATCTTTTCGATCTTATGTCCATTGAATTCAACTATAATATCCCCTCTTTTTATTCCGGCCTTTTCTGCTGGTCCACCAGGAGTAACGTCTGAAACGAGCGCGCCTTTTAATCCTTTTAGATTCATACCTTCAGCAATTTCAGGTGTAATCTGCTGTATTAGAACCCCTAGCCATCCGCGAACAACCTTCCCCTTCTCCTTAAGCTGGTCAACTATATTCTTTGTTATGTTAATCGGAATGGCGAACCCTATACCTTGGCCTCCAGCAAATATGGCAGCATTAACGCCAACTACCTCCCCGTTGAGATTAAAAAGTGGACCTCCACTGTTTCCAGGATTAATCGGCGCATCTGTTTGAATGAAATCATCATAGGCACCTAGACCCAGGACTCTTCCCTCTGCACTAACAATCCCCGCTGTAACCGTGTGGCCGAGTCCGAATGGGTTTCCTATTGCCATAACCCAATCCCCAATCCGAAGTTTATCTGAGTCCCCAAATTTTACAGCAGGAAGTTTCCCTTGAGGCTCGATTTTTAGAAGTGCAAGATCAGTTTTAGGATCCCTTCCTACAATCTTGGCTTTATATTTTTCACCACCTTCAAGGATAACTTCGATATCCTCAGCATTATCAACCACATGGTTGTTTGTTACTACATACCCATCCTCGCTTATGATGAACCCCGAACCAAGCCCATGTTGTTTAAACTCCCGTTGGGGGGCTTGTCCAAAAAATCTTTCAAAAAATTCCCCGAAGGGGTCTTGTTCACCAAAAGGTGATGGAAATGTAAAAACACCCCTCTCACGAGCTACACTCGTTATACTTATGTTCACAACAGAAGGCTTTAGTTTCTCAACAAGATCAGCAAATGATGGAAGCTCTTCTACCCTGCTTATTTCAACCTTTTCATCTTTTTTTTGTGTTATTTTTTCTTCCCTTTGCTTCTCACATCCTGTAAAAGCAACTGAGAAAAGCAATGGAATTAAAATTACTAATAATAAAGACCTCTTCATAAATACCTCCTCCTTACTTAGGATGAAAATCCCTTAGTCAAACCACATAAGGTTTTCAATCACATCGTTTTCTTTTTCTTCCATAACCTCGATTATTTTGCGCGTTAGTTCTTCACCTAACAACCAAGAAGACTTTTCCACTTCTTCTTTTAAACGCTGAATCTCCCTCAGGAGTTCATTTATATTCAATACACCATTTGCTTCTTGTCTCATTACTTTAATACCTCCTAAAAGAGACGCATTGGTTAATCCGTCTCAGATACTCCGTACTCCGGTTTGTATTATTATCCGCTTTTCCAGAGCTTTATAATAGACTTAGCTTTTCCATCTTCCACTTTCACATATACCCTGTCTCCTACCCTTATCCCGTCGAGAATCTTTGAAGAGGTTTTTATAATATGTTCCATTCCCTCCTCATCCTTTACTGTAAGAGAACCAGAGAAGAACTTTAAGTAACATGGCCTGAGAGATATAACCTTTCCAACTATTTCAGTCACCTGAGGAGAGTCAGTGACTTTCTCTTTTGCAGGCATTGCTGAATTCGAGATGCTAAAAGCAAGGACTATTACAAGCAATGCTGAACTCGAGAGGATAAGAACTAGGATTGTTATCATAGCAGGTGTAAATACTTTTTTCATCTTTCTCACCTATATTTATATTAGGAGCTTGTCTAGAACACGATTAACTATATTTGAGAATCCCCCTGATAATACGCCTCAAATCCCTATTCCTGTTGTTAAACTTGAACTCCATCTCTTTTAAATACAAATAATAATGCCT
>JAHFBK010000154.1 GCA_023250035.1 Candidatus Dadabacteria bacterium | reverse complement strand
CTGTTGCTTTAACCGGTGAGAAAAACCTGCAAGATTCCCTTATGGCGCTTTGCTTTGTAATAACAGTCGCTGTCTCTGCATGAAGAGATACCGCGGTTGCGATTATAATAAAAAGGCTTATAAAAGGTAGTCTCATATTTATTTCTCAGTAAACTTTATAACATTCCAATCCTCTGTCAAGAAAGAATTTGATATTAAATACTCGCACCTACTCTTATAAAATTCTGAAGGCCCATCATGGGGATACTTTTCGAGTATTTCATCAAATATTTGAACAGCTTCGTTCCACTTACGATCCTCATAAAACATCATCCCCTGGTGAAAGGGCATAACTAGCTCCTTTTTATTTCGTGAGATATTCTCTTTCTCACCGATTAGTTCAAATATCTTTACTGGCAGGGTTTTTCCTTTTACCTCAATTACGCCGAGTTCTCTTGTAAAAAAATGGTTGTTTGTTTCTTTGATCGTATCTTCACTTATAATGATCCTTGTCTTAAAGAATTTATTCACAGATTCTAGTCTTGATGCGAGATTAACAGTATCACCTATGGCTGTATAATGAAAAAGCCTGTCGCTTCCAATATTACCAGCTATGGCATCACCCGAGTGTATGCCAATCCTAATGGATATTTCGGGAAATCCCTCTTCTCGGAATAAGCTATTGAGTTCACTTAGGGAATCTAGACACTGTATCGCAGAATAGCACGCATTTATTTCGTCTTTGTCTGTTTCGAGCGGAGCACCCCAGAATGCCATTACGCAATCCCCTATATATTTATCGATGACTCCGTTATTCCGTATAATGACCTCTGTAAGCGAGTTCAAAACCCTATGTAGCATCGTAGCTATTTTTTCAGCCGTGGTTCTCTCCGATATAGTCGTAAAACCAGCGATATCGGCGAAAAACACTGTTAGTCGTTTATTCTGACCGCCTGGTTTTATAAGGGATGGATTTTCAAGAAGGTAGTTTGCTATTCTTTTGTCCATGTATTGTAAAAAGGTTCTCTTGAGTAAAAGCCGCTGTCTCCCTTCTGTAGCATAACTGTAGGCAACTGAAATTATAAAACTCACCATCAATGATACAACAGTAGGGATGATATTCATATATAAGGCATATTTGAATAATACGGCGGTAATTAGCAATATGGTGGATAGTGATATTACGAAAAGGGGTAGATTTATAAGAAGGGAATAACGTCTTAAAACAGAGTAACTGATAAAGAGGCAAATCAACAGCATAAAGGCAATTACAAAAATGCCATTTATAGGTCTAATAAAACTTTTATTGAGTATATTATCTAGTGTCGTTGCATGTATGAGTACACCTGTAGATATAGAGGAAACGGATATCGGTTTAAGGTCATATAAGCCTGCAGCGGTAAGCCCTATAAATACAACCTTTCCTTTAAAAAAATCCTTTTGGATAGCAGGAGTAATAGATGCATTACTATCGAGATACGACTTAAGTATCTCTGCGGCTGAAAACACCTTAAAGGGATTATTTCCCCGATAGAATCTTAGCATGAGTTTTCCATCCACCATGGGTATCTCGGTTTCATTAATGTAGATAGAGTCTTGCTTAATCTTAACCACGCCTTTCTCTATAAGGTAACCGAGTAAAAAATGAGGGATTATAAACTGTTTTAATTGAAAGAAGAGAGGTATCCCCCTATAGACGCCATCTTCATCCGGAGAAATCGTGACGTTACCCGCTCCCCTGATAGCACTTTTGAATGTATCAATAGGGGTAATAACAGAATTAAATATAGAACCTGCGGATACTTTATCTTTGATTGCTATGTGTTTAATAAATTCTTCCTCTTCAGAAGGCATGATTTCCTCTTGGTGGGACAGAAAAATAGGCAGATAAACATTTGAAGCCTTTTTAAATGCATCGGTAAGGATTTTATCATCTTCTTGACCGTAAGAAGATGGTTCTGTAAACAGTATGTCTATAAATATGGCATCCGCTTTTGACAAATATTCTATTATCGGTGCGTATATCTGTCTTGGCCAGGGCCAGGTAATGCCTTCTTTACTCAACGCATCGATGCTTTCTTGATCAACCTGTACAACAACGATATTGCCTGAAGACCTTATTGGATTGAGATATCTTGAATACAGGTCATAGGCTTTAAGTTCAAATATACCTAGAATGTTAGATAAAAAGACTATAAGTGATATAGTAAAAGACGAGACAGCAAGAATTATGATTCTTAGGATGTTATGGCTAAAGGATTTGATCTTGATTTCACCTATATCATCACCTAATAGAATATCTTTTAGAAATGATATAGCCAATCATAATTTCTTGTCAAGGATGAAATCTTTCACGACTATGAGGGATAATTAGGATGGACGATGCCACTAACCTTCAGAAATTGCAATAGTGTCTTGTAGCCTAGTGCCTGACGAGGTCTGTAGATATGTTTTTGATTAACTGTCTCTAATACAGTTATACTTATTCTACACACAATACGATATGAAACTTCTACCTCTCAAGGTTTCTTGCCCAGTATGCAGTTCTCAAAATATTACCTATACATGCGAACCAAAGTGTTGTTTTAATCACATTTGCGATTCCTGTTACGCAACCTTTCAACTTTTGACGGAGACAGTTGGCGGGGTGTTGGAAGGGATAGATATTCAACCCGAGGAAAGAGACCCGCTTGCACCTACTTCGGCATGCGCAAAGTGCGAGAGTTTGGATGTGTATATGCTAGAAGATGGGACATCACAAGGTGGTAAGCTTGTATGCGCATCATGCTATTCTCTCTTGACGCTAGTCATTGATTCCATAGATTGAAATACCCTGAAGCAAGCTTCCGGGTATAGCATATAAACAGACATCTTCTTCAGTTGATGCGAGGAATCCTTCGACTCCACTCAGGATAAATTCCGTGACGACGAATCTGACACAAAGTGTCATTCCGAACCACGTCCTGAGCGAAGTCGAAGGAGCAGTGAGGAATCTCAATTGGATTGCTTCGATAAGGCTCGCAATGACAACTGAAACCCTGTAACAAGCTACGGAGAATCGTCGAGTTGAAAAAAATAATACTATCACCCACATTAGAAACAAATTGTTTTATGAATTACGTGGGATTAAAACAACCTTCCTCCTAAGAGGGTCAACACGCTCTACAATAAGATTTACTGTATCTCCCTCTTTCAAATCCATCTCGGAGGAATATGGAACCGGTAACTCAAGAAGATAATCCGTAAGGTAAATAGACATACTAGTTTCTCTCAAAGAACTCACTATGCCAGTGACCTCCTTCCCCTCTAAGCCTTTCAAGTGCTTTAACAGCCAATATCGTTCCCTGGCTCTTTCAACCATCTTCTTTTCTCTTATTCCCACCTCTACCTGTGGATATAATCTCTCGAGTTCCTCCTCTTTATATGGGGCTCCTTGACTATCTAGCTCCCCAATGATTTGCCTTTGGAGAACCAAATCCAGATACCTTCTTATTGGAGAGGTTATCTGCACATAAGCATCAACGCCAAGGGAAAAATGAGGTTCAGAAGATAGCCCTATCCTGGAAGGTTTTAAATATTTTATAGCCCTTAGAGAAAATAAAGGGTCGTTTTCGTCTAATAATCTTGCATCCTCAGAAACTGGCTCAAGTTGTGAGCGGAATATTCCTGGGATTCCTTTTTCTTTGAAGAACCTACCGGAAAGCCAATTCATAAGAATCATAAATTCTGAAACGACTAGATGCGCATCTGTATTCATGCTTATCTTTTTTACATCAATCTCACCACCTTCAACCACTCTGATTTTCAGGTCTGGAAATTGAAAAACAAAAGCTCCGGCCTCCATCCTCTTTTTTCTGAGCCCCTGAGCTACCTGAATTAACTTTTGCCCTATTGAACTTTTAAGAAAGGTTTCATCAGCCTTATCATAGCTAAGGTTCTTTTTTACCAGAATCTTTGATTTAGTAAATCTGTAGCTCTTTATACTTAATCTTTCATTAAATAAAACAAGAAGAGATAGTGCGTACTTGGGTGCTCCTTCAAAAAGGCTTAATTTCTCTCTTATCAATTCGAGTGGAAGCATATGCACATGCCCTTCCGGCAGGTATATTGTCTCCCCTCTCCTCCCAGCTTCTTCATCAAGAAGACTCCACTTAGGTATGAAATCCGCAACATCTGCTATATGAACCCCGATCATAATGCCTTTTTGAGATTCCCAGATTGAAATTGCATCATCTATATCTTCGGTAGTTTCATCGTCTATTGCATAAGTTTCAAGGCTTGTCAGGTCTTCAAAGCCATCGTCAACAAACGGCTCCTCAATAATCCTCTTCGCTTCTTCCAAAACCCTTTTTGGAAACCCCTCTTTAAGGCCAAGCCTTTTAAAGATTGGATCTTCATCCTCCCTCCAGCCACCAGCTTTAATAAGAAATTCAATTGCACCCTCTACATCCCTTATTCCTACTTCTGACATGAATAACTTCGCCTCAAGCGCCCTTTCGAATTTATCAAGGTGGATTACATATCCTTTAATAAGTTCTAGGTAATTTTTAAAATCTGACTCAAGTTCATCTTCACGGCCTTCTATAATTCCTCTAGCCCATTTTATAGCTGCATTATGTTCAATAAGCCTTTTTCTTTCCGCTTCCTTACGGAGCCGAGTTTCCTCTACCTCTTTTGAGGTCTTTGGTTTATATCCATTTTCTCCTCTCTTGAAATAAAGATCGTCCTTTTCAACAGCCCAAAAAAGTAAAAGAATATCTTCTTTCTCGGTTCCATCTTCGCTAAAATAAAGCTCAACTAGGTCATCCAAAGTCAATTCTTTTCCGCTATCACTAACGCATTCCCATAATGTCTTTAAATCCACTGTACTTTTCTTTTCATCTAGTCTTTTTCTAATCCCTCTGAGTTTAAGCTTTTTTTCAGACTGGGTTAATTCACTACCTAGTTTGATCCCAGTTGATAGAACTACCTTGCTAAAATCTACCTCAACCTCTTTCCCCTCTTCTGAAAACAGAGAAACCCTTTCACCCAGAGACTCTCTAAGAACCCCAAAAGATGGCTCACTTCTTTTTCTAAAAACTACGACTTCATTGAGTTTTGGAATCTTTTTAATCATAGCTTCGATATATTTTAAAGTAGAGG
>JAHFBK010000045.1 GCA_023250035.1 Candidatus Dadabacteria bacterium | reverse complement strand
GGGAACAGGTTTAGAATTACACTTAGGAGTTTGGAAAAGGAATCTATTCCAGGATTAATAAATAATCTCCACGAAGTCTCAAAGTACGGTTTTCCCAATTACTTTGGAGAGCAGAGATTCGGCTCTATAAGACATGGTGGAGGATTTTTGGCTAAGTGTTTAATTATTAATGATTATGAGAGCGCCCTTAAAATCTATGTCTCGAGTTGGTCTTCTAAAGACAGGTCAATAATAAAGGAGTTTAAGAAACGTGTCTCAGAGCACTGGGGAAACTGGGGAGAATGCTTAAAATTTGCTCCACCTTCAAATGAAAGAAAAGTTCTTACATACCTTAGAGATTATCCAAGGGATTTTGTGAAGGCGATAAATTTAATTAACCCTAGGTTGCTTTCTCTTTTTATTGCAGCTTATCAGAGCTATATCTGGAATAAGATGGTAGGAGAATTTATAAAGATAAATTTGCCAGAAAATGAATTGATAAAGTTTTCGTACAAGGCGGGAGAGATGGTTTTTTACAAAGCGCTTCCTAAGGGGTTATTTAAAGAGTTTGCAGAGACTCAAATTCCGCTTATAGACCACAAAGTCAAATTTCAAGGTGAGAAGATAAAAGAAATTGGGGAAGGTGTAATGAAGACAGAAGGTGTGGAGATTGAAAATTTCAGACTAAATAAAATTAAAAAAGCGTTTTTCAAATCTGTTTCAAGAAGGCTCATAGTGATCCCAGAAGGATTGGAAATTTCTGATTCAGCTTCTGATGAAATTAGTCCTAATAAGAATAAACTTACAATCTCCTTTACCCTTACTTCTGGAAGCTATGCAACTGTGCTTTTAAGGAGGTTAGAAGTTGGAAACGAGAAAAGCAGTTAATCTTTTTGCTTCGTTATGTAGACTTAGCCTAAGCTTAGTCGAAGACCTCAGCCGTAGCGCCAGACGACAGAGCTGAAATTAGCTTTGGTTGAAGTATAATACTAATGTATTGTGGGTTATGAAAACTGCTTTTTTGAGGAGGAAAACTTATGAATTTTAGAAATAACATAGACAAGGTATTGGGGTTTAAAAGCGATAAATATCTCATTACATCCCTTTATCTAAAATTGGGACCCAAGGAGAGAGAAAACTTTAAATATAGAATAACTCTTAAGAACCTGATAAAAGAGCAGAAAGATAGTTTAAATAAAAGGGGTTTTACAAAAGGGGCTCTTGAATCTATAGATTCAGATTTAAAAAAGATAGCAGATTACATTGAGAATCCAGCTCAAGTAACAGGGTGTAGAGGACTTGCGATTTTTTCCTCAGCTAGGGAGGGGGTTTGGGAAGTATTTAAACTCCCCCTAGTTTATCGGAGTAGACTGGTTGTTGATTGGTCTCCTCTTATAAGACAACTTGTCACGATGAACGATGAATTTGGGGATATAGCAGTTGTAGCAATTGACAGAAAAAAGGCTCGACTCTTTAGGATAGGTTTAGATGGAGCGGATGAGGTATTAGGTTACTCTTATCCGGAAGCTTCTACTCGTAACACAAAATTTCAGGCTCAAGAGGGGAAATCTATGCAGAGAGTAACACGTGTAGGTGGTGGAGAAATTGCCCACGGCTACGGTGAATATGGTTTTCAGAGAATGATAGAGAATGAAATGCATCAACATTTTAAACATGTCTCTCAGAGACTATTTGATTATTATAAAGAGAATAAGTTTGATTGGTTGATTATAGGCGGTATTGAACAGGTCATAGCGGATTTTTCAAATCATCTTCATACATATTTGAAAGGAAAGTCTCTTGGAACTATGGCAATGGAGATAAACTTAATTAAACCTGATGAACTTGTTGATAAGGTATTGGACCTTTTAGAGGCAACTGAACGCAAGAACGAAAAAAGCCTACTTAAAGAGTTCGAACAAAAGCTCGTCACGGGACTTGCAGTAAATGGACTTGGAGCAACCTTAAAAGCCTTTATGATGGGGCAAGTGAGACTTCTTCTGGTTTTAGAAGGGTATAGGCGTTCAGGATTTAAATGTCCCGAATCTGGAGTTTTAGTTTTAGAAAGTAAAGACGTCCTTTGTCCTGAAGGAAAAACGCCCATACCTGTTGTCGATATTGTGGATGATGCTATAGAAGAAGCTCTTGGACAGAAGGTAGAGGTAGAAATAATCCTTGATGAAGAGGCGAAGAAGAAAATAGATGGAGTTGGGGCATTACTTAGATTTAAGTTATGATAACCAAGCCTTCTGAGAAACTTACTTTCTTAGAGTTGCTCAAGAAACTACGATATTTTAAAAAGTTAACCAAAGGGATTTTACTGCTCTTTATCCTTATTCTTGTACTCCTTTCAATTTATTTTCGATCCGAATTAAGTGGTAATAGTAATGAATACAAAGTGAAAGAAGTAATCGATGGTGATACGGTTACAATTAAGGGATTTGACACTAGCGTTAGATACCTAGGCATAGACACTCCTGAGATACTTACTGAGTATTCTCCAGGGGATCCATTAGCAGAGAAGGCAAGGGATTTAAACAGAAGGATTGTCAATGGTAAGAAAGTTCGTCTTGAATTTGATAAACAGAAATACGACGATTATGGGAGACTGCTCGCCAATGTTTTTGTAGATAACACTTTTGTTAACGAAGAGATAGTAAGAAGCGGACTTGCAAGGGCTTTAATAATTAAGCCCAATGAGAAATATGCAAGCAGAATTCTAGAAGCGGAAAAGCGGGCTAAAGGAGAAAGAAAGGGAATTTGGGGTAAACTCAGTGAGCTTAATCCTCCACCGGAAAATAAAAGGTTTCTCATTAAACCCTCTCAAGCTTCGCGTTACGTCGGAGAACGTGTAGTTGTGAGGGGCAAAATAACCGATTTTCGTAAATCTAAAAAAGTGCTAGTTCTCAATATGGAAGATGATTTAGATTTAGTCATTTTCCCGAATAGCTGGGACAACTTTAGCTTTTTTGGGATAATTCCTGAGAAGTATTACGTGGGCGAACCGGTTGAAGTTATAGGCAGGGTAAAGATGTATAAAGGTACACCAGAGATAATCATCAGCCACCCGATTTCAATCAGGAGTCTCAGTTGAATGTAGAAGAGGTTTTAGTAAAAGGAGCAAGCGAATTAGGCGTTCAACTTACATCACATCAGGTTACGCTTTTTCTCGAGTACCTGACGAAAATTAAATCTTGGAGTGAAAAGATAAACATAACTGGAATCACTGATAAAAGGGGAATTGTGATTAACCATTTTCTCGATTCTATTACAACTCTCGCATTTATCTCAGAATATTCAAAAGTCTTAGATGTTGGTTCAGGTGGGGGTTTTCCAGGAATTCCGGTTAAGATTGTACGACCGTCACTAGAGGTGACTTTACTTGATTCAGTTCAAAAGAAGGTTTTCTTTATGCGGGATGTGATTAGAAGGCTAGGACTCAAAGAAATCAAAGCAATATGGGGAAGAGCAGAGGACATTAGTAATGGGGTTCCTAGGGCTTATTTTGACTTTGTAGTAACTCGGGCCGTAGGTAAGGTTGATGAAATATTGAAGTTAGCAAAACCTTATCTTAAAGAAGGAGGGGAAATTATTCTAATGAGAGGAAAAAAAGGATTAGAAGAATGGGAAGTAAGAAAAGATACATCCACCAGAAAATTTAGACTTGTAAATTCTAAAATGTTTTCATTGCCTTTCAGTCGTCATCAAAGAGTTATTTTAATCATTGCCCTGAACAGCAGAATGTAATTTGTTACTTAATTGAGATTTTTTACGAATATTAAAAATAGATAATATTAGGAAGCTATAAAAAACTTATGCTAAAAACCATCACAATCTCCTAATTTTATATTCTATACGACTCTGCAAGCTACTTAATTGTTTTCTCGAATTTATATTTTTGACTTAGTTAACCTTTTCTCTTAGACTAATCCTACTACTCCTTTTTCTTAAAATAAGGAATTCATCATAACAATTTGCCATCTCATTTGTATCGGGTTTTGTAAGCGAGTAGAAATATTTAACTAACCCAAGATAGAATGTTACAATCATCTCCCAGGTCTCTTAAATTCCAGGAGAAACGCATGGTCTTATTTCTAGGAGAGGAGGGGGTTAAGCAACTCCTTACAATGAATGACGCTGTTAAAGTGCTTGAGGAGACATTTAGACAGCAGGGCCTTGGAAATATTATTAATCATCCTAGATATAGAATAAGAACGGAAAAGAGCATGCTTCATTATCTAGCTGGTGCGGTTCCTCATCTGAAGGTGATGGGTTATAAGGCATATACGTCTTACAAGGGCGGTGTAAAGTTTCGGCTCTTTCTTCACAGTATTGAGACGGGAGAGCTCCTTTCGATAATGGACGGAAATTTCATGGGTATGATTCGCACCGGAGCTACAACTGGGGTTGCAACAAAATACATGGCTAGAGGAGATTCCTCCAAGGTAGGAATATTTGGTGCTGGTTTTCAGGCAAGAGGACAGCTTATGGGTGTTGCTGCTGTAAGGAGGCTTAAGACGATCAAAGCCTTTAGCCGTAATGTCGAGAGGAGAAAGTCATTTTGCAGTGAGATGGAAAGGCTTCTTGAGATAGAGACGATTCCAGTGGAAAATCCAGAGGACGTTATAAAGGGCACTGATATTGTAATTACATCTACTACTTCGGCGGAACCGGTTTTTAAAGGGGAGTTAATAGAAAAGGGGGTTCATATCAACGCAATAGGAGGGAATTTCTTATTTAAGCGCGAGATAGATGAAACGGTTGTGCGAAAGAGCGACATCATAGTAGTCGAATCAATAGAGCAGTCTAAGATTGAAGCAGGAGAATTTCTTCCTCCAATTGAAAAAGGTAGGCTTCAATGGGAGCAAATCCATGAGCTTGGAGAAGTTGTAGTAGGAAAGGTAAAGGGACGAATAAAAGACGAGGAAGTTACCCTGTTTAAATCCCTTGGAATTGCAATAGAAGATATTGCTGTTGCAGCTCATATCTATGAGCTTGCAATGAGTAAGGGAATTGGACAAGAGCTAAAAATTCCATCTATTTAATTAATTCACTCATTAGATTCATAAGGCATATAAACTGAGATCTGATTAATAGGATTAATCAAATGGAGCGATGTAATGTCTAGAAGAATCAAAATAGGTTGGGATATTTCTCATCTAGAATTCACGATTGAGGACCATTACTATTTTTCAATTCTAAAATCAAGTATTAAAGAAGCCGGAGCTGCAGTTGAAGAAGTCGATTCATTCATAGATATTACTGATTACGATGTCGTTGTTTTAAACTATCCTGAAAAGCCATTTACAAGGGGAGAGGCAGCACTTGTAAAAAAATATCTTGAAGTAGGGAATAAAGTCATCGTTGGCGGGTATTATAATAACGAAGACAAAATAGCCGACAATATCAATTCACTTTCTTCTCATTTTGGACTTTTTTTAAGTAGTGATAAAGTAAGGGACAAATCAAGTAATGACAATGGTGATGATCTGCTAGTAGTGACATCTAGGGTCTTATCATATAAAGATTCTGTAAAGAAAGTACTTTTTCCTTGTCCTGCCTCTATAAGCTTGCAGTCAGCTTATGCAAAACCAATTGTACTTCTAGAAAATTCTATGAGTCCAAAAAGGGAGACGGTCATAGGAGCCGAAGCTCAGGTAGGTAAGGGAAAATTCATACTTCTCGGCACCTGTGTTTTCTGGGATAACTTTGCCATTAAGAAGTATGCTAATCTCAGGTTTTCGTTGAATTTGCTTCTTTAGTAGAAATATTCTGCATTGGTACTTTGACGATAGAGACGACCCGCCGGGTCGTCTCTACACTAAAGCCTTGACCTGATTTTATTTGAATGTTAGCTTAAGTCTGGGTTTAGAATAGGCGGCGATGAGAACTATAGGAATAATTGGCGGTAGCGGACTATATGAGCTACAAGGGCTTAGGGATGTCCACTCTATAAAAGTAGAAACCCCTTGGGGTGACCCGTCTGATAATTTCCTAGTAGGAACATTAGATGACACAAAGATGGTTTTTCTTCCAAGGCATGGTCGCGGTCATAGGATCATGCCTTCAGAGATAAATTTTCGTGCGAATATCTACGGGATGAAAAAACTTGGAGTGCAGTGGATAATCTCAGTAAGTGCGGTAGGAAGCATGAAAGAAGAAATCGCTCCTGGGAATGTAGTCATCCCATCTCAGTTTTTTGATCACACAAAGAGAAGGATCTCAACCTTTTTTGGGGATGGAATCGTTGCTCATGTTTCTATGGCTGACCCAGTTTGCCCTGATCTCTCTCATGTCCTTTATAAAGCTTCTAAGAAAGCAGGAGCTACCGTGCATAATGGCGGTATATATATCTGTATTGAGGGACCACAGTTTTCATCAAGGGCTGAAAGTAATATATACAGAAATTGGGGTGTGGATGTGATAGGAATGACTAATATGCCTGAGGTAAAGCTCGCACGTGAAGCTGAAATTTGCTATGCAACCTTGGCGCTGTCAACCGATTATGATTGCTGGCATAAAGAGCATGATGATGTTAATGTTAATGACGTGGTTATGACCCTTACAAGAAACGCGGAGCTTTCAAAACATATCATAAGAGAAGTCATTCCAATGATTCCTGATAGAAGGAGCTGTATTTGTTCTAACGCGCTTGAGAACGCATTTATTACGTCAAAAGACACAATATCAGATGAAGCAAAAAGAAGGCTAGGTATATTGATCGAGAGGTATATCAGATGAGTGTATTGGTTGTGGGATCGGTTGCATTAGATTCGATTGAAACCCCTTTCGGTGGCGTTCAAGATGTTCTGGGTGGCTCAGCTTCCTATTTTTCACTTGCTGCGAGTTTGTTTACAGATGTTAAAATCGTCGCCGTTGTCGGTGATGATTTTCCCGAAGAGTACATAGGACTTTTTAAATCTAAAGGAATGGAGCTAAAAGGGATTCAAAAGGCCTCAGGAAAAACCTTCAGATGGCATGGCAAATACGGCTATGACCTCGGTGAGCCCGAGTCTCTAGGGACTTATCTTAATGTGTTTGAGAACTTTGATCCTGTAATCCCTGAGGATTATCGTGATGCGGAATACGTTTTCCTCGCTAATATTAATCCCGAACTTCAATTACATGTGCTTAAACAGGTAGAAAAGCCAAAGCTAGTTGCCTGTGATACCATGAACTACTGGATTGAGAAAAAGCCAAAAGAACTAAGGGAAGTATTAAGAAATTCAAATTTACTTATAATTAATGATGCAGAGGCTAGGGAATTGGCAGGCGAGCCAGTGATTATAAAAGCTGCTAGAACCATACTCGAAATGGGACCTGAGATACTTATTGTGAAAAGAGGAGAATATGGTGCCCTTATGTTTTCCAACGAAGGGATTTTCTGGGCACCAAGCTATCCACTTGAGGCGGTAGTTGATCCAACTGGTGCAGGGGATACATTTGCTGGAGGTTTTTTGGGCGCCATGGCTAATGATGACACCTACGGTTCAGCAGGTTTAAAAAAAGCCGTTATATATGGTAGTGTGCTTGCATCCTTTACAGTTGAGGATTTCGGTGTTAAAAGGTTAACTGACCTTCAGCATGGGGAAATAGAAGCTAGATTTACAGCATTTTTAAAGCTGTCTAGGTTAGATTAGATATGAGGTTCTTTATATTAATATTTCTAACGATTTCCTTTGTGACTCTATCCTGTGGTGGAAAAAGGGTAGGTGAGAATAGCAAAGAAAAACAACTAAGCGACCAAAAGACACTTGCCTTAGCATCCCTTCTCAGAAAAAACTTTCAACAAGCTCTAGTAGATATTAAAGAAGCTGAGGATATGGACGATGATGACCCAGGGGTTTATAACATAAAGGGTCTAATATACTTTGCTTTAAAAGAATACGGTGAAGCTGAGAAGTCTTATAAAGAGGCGATAGAGATTAAATCTGACTATTCTGAAGCTAGATATAATCTATGCGGATTATATCTTACACTTGATCAGTGGGACAAGGCTATAGATGAATGCTCTAAAGCAGCTTCCGACGTGCTTTATAGATCAAGGGATAAGGCCTTTACTAGTTTAGGCGTAGCATACTTTAGAAAAGGGGATATTAATAAAGCAAAGGAAAACTATCTAAAGTCCCTCGAGATTAATCCTGCTTTAGTATATACGCATAATGAGCTTGGGAAGCTTTATATGTCAACTGGACATGAAGAAGAGGCTATAGAAGAATTCAGAAAGGCTATAAATGGATATAATATGTATGATGATGCTTATTACAATCTAGGGCTTGCTTATTTAAAGATAGGAAAAACGGATGATGCCTGTGCATCGTTTAAAAAGGTTACCGAGATCTCACCTGACAGTGTTTTTGGCGTTAATGCGAGAAGTTATTTAACATCGTTGTGTAAAGAAAAAGAAACGCTGTAAGGTGGTTGGATAAGGCCAAACGGGCAAAGAAAAGAAGAGGGTTGATAGACTTGTTTGAGAGCAAAAAGTTGATTTCGGTTATCGAAGAAAAAATTGAAAAAAGACTCAGGTTAGTAATGAGTGTTTTTGAGAGAAAATTTAAAGATGCTTTAATGAGACTCGATATACGGTCCAAGGCAGAGGTTAACACACTTCTCTCGAAGCTAGAATCCCTTGAAGTAAGAATTGACAAACTTGAAGGTAAAAAGGGACTCAAAAACCCAAAGTGCATAGGGAAAAAAAGGAATAAAAATCAAATACCATTTTTTATCTTGTTAACCAGATATGTGGTTGATATGCCTTCAACTATAGGGATTATACAAACCCTGCCGCCATAGCTTTCTACAAATTCCCTTCCTATTACTTTATCAGGTGTGTAATCGCTTCCTTTTACAAGTATGTCCGGCTTCAATATCTCTATTAACTCAGACGGGTTATCTTCTTTGAATAAAACGATATAATCAACGCAGTCAAGTGCAGCTATTATATGAGCTCTATCGTTTTCTGAGATAAGCGGTCTTCCCTCTCCTTTAAGTCTTCTTACCGAATCATCATTATTGATACCCACTACAAGCACGTCTCCAAGCTTCTTTGCTTCCTTAAGAAGTTTAAGATGTCCTATATGAAATATGTCAAAGCAGCCATTTGTGAAGACTATTTTTTCCCCTTTTGCCCTTAATCGAGAGATCGTAGACGAAAGGAGTTCCCTGCTTAGCATTTTACTACTAAGTGAATATTTCTCGTTGCTAAAATAATCCAGCAAATCTCCTTGTGTAACAGTTGCTGTCCCGATGCGGCTAACTACTATTCCAGCAGCCTGGTTTGCAATCTTCACCGAATCCTCCCAGGAATTTGATGAAAGAAATGAGAGCGTAAATGTACTTATGACAGTATCACCGGCACCAGTGACATCAAAAACCTCTTTCGCGTGAGAGGGAATAGTTTTTATCTCATTACCTTTCACGGACAAGCTAATTCCTTGTTTGCCTCGTGTAATTAAAACACCATCAGCATTGGTTTCTTTGATTAATATATCCACTGCTTTTTTAAGTGTTTCATTATCTTCTATTGGGAAGCCACATATATCTTCGGTCTCTCTCTGGTTAGGTGTAATTACGTTCGCTCCCTTATATTTAGAAAAATCCTTTCCTTTTGGATCCACGACAACAGAGATTCCCTTCTCATTCGCAAGCCTAATGATTTCGATTGATAAATCTTTGTTGATTGTCCCTTTAGCATAGTCGGAGATTATTATTCCATGTGGTATTTGGTCTTCGACTGATTTCTTAAATAGATTTATTAATTCTTTTTTCAAATTATTAGAGATTGGAAAAGTTTCTTCTCTATCCACTCGTGCTATATGTTGACTTTCAGCAATGAGTCTTGTTTTTGTAGTCGTCGGTCTTTCAAGATCATATATTATCCCTTTTGAGTCTATGTCAATTTGTTTTAGAAGTTCTATTAATTTTTCACCTTCGTAGTCGCTACCTATGATTCCAAAAAGTTCTACTTTAGCACCAAGGCTTTTTAGGTTTACAGCAACGTTTGCAGCACCACCAGGTGATAGATTTTCACCTGATACTTTGAGTACCGGCACTGGGGCTTCAGGGGATATTCTTTTGACTCTTCCCCATATGTAGCGATCAAGCATAATATCCCCAATTACTAAAATCCTTAGCTCATTAAAGCGTTTGATAATAGATGAAATAGGCATTATGCAAGATAGAGGTTAGTAAAATTGGTTCCTTTTATTATAATGAGGAGAATCATTTCTTCTCAATATCTACATTTTTAACATACTTCATCCTTAGATTAAAAAGCACATCGTCAAGTAGTTTTTCCTCATCGCCGTCAAGATTTCCCTTTGTTTTGTCCTTAATTATTTCTAGGATTTCTATTGTGTGCTTAGCGGCTGAAAGGTTTACCGCCCTTTCTTTAGATGAGGGGTCAGGTATTTCGCCTAAGTGGATTAGGGCGGATGCATTTAGAGAAAGCACAAACGTAGAGAAATCCATCTTAAAGAGCTCGCTTTCATTAGGGTTTTTCTTTGCATCATCGGCCATGAGCTTTCCATCTCCTTTTATTTTGTTTTTTTATATTTTCATCAATATACCTTAGAAGGCTGTATAAAATTTCATCTGCCTCCTTTCTTATAGTTAGCATACGCTCTCTCATCTCAAGGATCACCTCAATCCCAGCAAGGTTAATTCCCATTTCTTTAAAGTCCCTGGCGATAAGAAGCTTCTTAAGGTCACGTTCAGTATAAAACGTTTCTTCTCCTTCTACCACAGGTAGAATAAGCTCTGCCTTTTCAAGCCTTTTTATGAAGCTTGGTGTTACTTCTAGGATCTCTATCAAGGTGCTCAAAGAATAACGTTTCATCTTATGTACTTCTCTAGATGTTTTCTGGGATTATAAGGTGATGTTTTAGCAAGCTCTTCGAACCTTTTCTTAGAGTTCTCATTTATTTGCTCAGGCAGTACGATCTTTACAACTACATACTGATCCCCACGCTCTTTGTTTTTTAGGTGTGGCACTCCCTTTCCACGAAGCCTGAGTTTAGTCCCGTTCTGTGTTCCAGGTGGAATCGTCACAACTACCGCCCCATCAACGGTGGGTACACTGATTCGTGCTCCGAGAGCTGCCTCATAGATTGTGATTGGGACGTCGATAAAAACATCGTTTTGCTCGCGTTGAAAAATTGGGTGTGGACTTACCTTTACTATTAGATAAAGATCACCAGGGATACCTGTGCCTCTTGTTACTTGACCCTTTCCTTGAACCCGGACCCTAGAGCCATTATCAACCCCGGGTGGGATTTTTACGGAGATTGTTTCTGTTAAGGCTTTCCTACCACTTCCGCTACATGACTGGCAGGGGTCAGTTGAGATCTTTCCGGTACCTCCACATACATTGCATGTTCTTGAGATATTGAAAATACCAGAAGGCCCTTTACCGCTTCCTTTGCATTTAGAGCATGTTTTTGTACTTGCCCCTGGACGGATCCCGCTACCATTACAGACCGAACAATTAGATTCTCTTGTAATAGTAATGTCCTTTGATCCACCTTTAATAGCTGTTTCAAAATCTACCTCAATTTGATACTCTAAATCCCTACCTTTACGTCGCGCCCTCGCTGATTCTCTAGTACCAAATACCTCTCCTACTATATCTTCGATTCCTGAAAAATCCCCGAAATTAAATTCAAATCCTTCAGGTGCACCTTCAGTCCATGCCCAAGTTGTTCTAGCCCCGGGCTGGAATTCAGCACTTCCGTACATATCATAAGCCTTTCTCTTCTCATCTTTAGATAGAACGGAGTATGCCTCTTGAATCTCTTTGAACTTTTCTTCAGCTTCTTTATTTCCGGGGTTTAAATCAGGATGGAAACGTCTAGCTAGCTTACGGTAGGCCTTTTTAATATCCTCTTTGGAAGCGTTTCTTGATACGCCTAGGACTTCATAATAATCCCTTTTAGACGCCATATCTACAAAAAGCTGCCTCTCTGCTCTGAAAGGCAGAAGCAGCTTTCCCTTTTAGCACAACTCAACTTTTATCTGCTTAGGTCTTGCATCTTCCTTCTTTGGAATAGTTACTTCGAGAACGCCCTCTTTATACTTGGCCTTAATCTTTTCAGGATCTACATTCTGAGGGAGCGTAAAACTACGCACATATGATCCATATGCTCGCTCGACTCTAATGTAATTATCCTTTGACACCTTCTCCTCGAATTTCTTTTCTCCCTTTAGTGTAAGGGTATTATCCTTTAAGTCAATCTGTATTTCGTCTTTATTTAGCCCAGGAAGATCAGCACTTACAACAAAACTATCATTAGTCTCATAGATATCTACGGCGGGTGCCCAGATACCCTTCTCAAGCTCTTCACCATCAGTTGGATAGAGAGTCCTTATCGTATCATCAAACATCCTGTTTATCCTCTCTTGCAGTGAACCAAAATCTTTCCATGGATCAAATACTCTTAAACCTCTTATCATTTTATATACCTCCTTGACTCAAATTTTTTTCTCTCAACCTACAAAATAATCATCGTCTAGCACGAGTCAAGGTGGATTTTATGGTTGCTAAATAAATACATACTAGAGAGTAAACAATGGTTTTAAACGTAAGAAATTTATAACGGTTTGTATACATTATTGATAAATTATAATTAGACAGATTCTATAGTTTTTAAAACCCTTTCGGCTATTTCCATAAATGCCTTAGCCGCGGGGCTTTCTGGTTTAGATAAAACTATCGGGTAACCTTCGTCTCCGCCTTTTCTAATCTCTGGGTCAATCAGGATTTCCCCCAAAAACGGTACGTTGAACTTTTCAGCCATCTTTTTTCCTCCACCTCTGCTGAATATATCCACTTCCCCACTGCAATGGGGGCAGATTAAATAACTCATATTTTCTACAACGCCAAGAACAGGTACATTCAGCTTTCTAAACATCTGCACCCCGCGTCTCACATCAATTAATGCCACATCCTGTGGGGTAGTAACTATTACACCGCCACTAAGAGGTACTGTTTGAACAAGGGAAAGCTGCGCATCGCCAGTACCAGGTGGGAGATCAATCACCAGGTAATCCGTTCCCTTCCATTCAACTTCCTCTATAAACTGCTTAATTGCACCGTGAACCATAGGGCCTCTCCAGATAACTGTATCATCATCGCTTATAAGAAAACCTATCGACATAAGTTTTAAGCCGTATTTCTCGAGTGGAATAATTTTTTTCTCTGGAGTTGCTATAGGCCTTGCGTTTAAACCCATCATTATTGGAATGCTCGGACCCCACACATCAGCATCCATTAGACCCACGTTTTTTCTTAACTTAGAAATAGCAAGGGCGAGGTTTACTGCTACTGTGGATTTTCCAACACCGCCTTTTCCGCTTGCAACGGCGATAAAGTAATTAATACCTGGAACCTCAGCTCTCTCTGGGCCCCTTGCTTGGGTAGGTACCTTTTTCGCCTCCCTTGCTCCTATGCGAACGTCTACGTCAGAAACTCCAGGGGATTCTAAAAGGGTCTTTTTAATGGAGCCTTCTATTTCTGACTCAAGTTTTTCATCAGGTTTTGGAAGTAGAAGCGAGATAATAACCTTAGAGCCATCTACACCTATGTCCTTTACAATCCCAAATGAGACTATATCCCTTGAAAAACCAGGATACTTTACCTTTTTGAGAATGTTTCGGATTCCCTCAGGGTTTAACTGCACGCTAGTCTCCTTTTGTTATTTTAAGCTATGCCCAATCTCTCTTTTGCTTCTTCACTCATCATGTCTGGATTCCAGGGCGGGTCCCACACAATCTCAACTAAAACGTTTTTTGCCCCTATAGATTTAACAGCGCCTTCAGCCTGCTTAGCAATAGTTTTACCCATACCGCACCCAGGTGTAGTAAGAGTCATCTTAAGGTGGACGTTTTTTCCAGAGACCCCTATATCGTAAATCAATCCTAGATTCACAATATCAATTGGTATTTCCGGGTCGCGGACTTCTTTTAGGGCTTCTAGAACCTTTTCTTCTGTTACCTCTACTACCTCTTCAATCTCTTCTGATTTTTGAAATGTAGTAAGCGTAACACCTTGATCCTTAGCCTCTTCTTTTTTAATAGGGATTTTCTTCATTGCCATTTTTCCCCTCCTAATGATATCGAACTAATTTAATTATAACACAATATGTTATCTAAAACCTTAAAGCGCAAATTAGCACAAACTTAAACGTTTGGGATTATATCCTCTTTCACATGTTATGAGGTTTATTTGAGCACATCGAATATAGATTGTGGAATAACAATCAAAGTCCATTTTACATAAAAGGGTTCGTAATGTCATTCACCTCTATTCTGCTGTATTAATGTGGGATTTTAAGTAGATTTAAACTGACTAAATCACCGAACTCCATTACTTGACACCCCAATGTAATTACCCTAATCTTATAAACCTAGAATGAGAAGGCAAACGAGAGAAATAACTCTAGGAAGCGTAAAAATTGGGGGTAGTGCGCCTATAAGCGTTCAGTCTATGACAAAGACGGATACTCAAGATATACCAGCCACCGTAAAACAGATAAAAGAACTAGAAGTGGCAGGGTGTGACATAGTAAGGCTTGCAGTTCCAGATATGGATGCCGCAGAAGCCCTAGGAGAAATTAAGAAACAGGTAAGTATCCCTATGGTTTCAGACATACACTTTGATTACCGTTTAGCCCTTGAAGCGATTAACCAGGGAGTAGATGGGCTTAGGATTAATCCTGGAAATATAGGATCCAATGATAGAATCAAAGCAGTTGTTGAGGCAGCTAAGGATAGAAGGATTCCAATTAGAATCGGTGTAAATTCAGGCTCGCTTGAGAAGGAGATACTAAAGCAATATGGAAGCCCTACTGCGGAAGCCCTTGCCGAAAGCGCTTTTAGGCACGTTCGCATTCTTGAAGATTTAGATTTTAGAGACATAAAGATCTCTGTAAAATCCACAGATGTAATGACTATGATAGAGGCTTATCGAATTATTGCTGAAAAAACAGATTACCCTCTTCACCTTGGTGTTACTGAGGCGGGAACGATGAAGATGGGCACAATCAAATCGGCAATCGGTATAGGAACGCTTCTTACCGAAGGAATCGGTGATACTATAAGGGTATCTCTCACAGGTGATCCGGTTGAGGAGATTCATGTTGGGCTAGATATATTGAGGTCTCTAGGGATTAGACAAAACGGGGTAGAAATCATATCATGCCCTGGTTGTGGAAGGCTAGAGATTGACCTTATGAAGCTTGTAGACGAGGTTGAGGGTAGGGTAAGAAACATACATCTTGACAGGCCACTTAAAGTTGCAATTTTGGGATGCGTTGTAAATGGTCCCGGAGAAGCCGCAGAGGCTGACTTAGGAATTGCGGGGGGTCGTGGAAAAGGAATGCTTTACAAAGAAGGTAAACTCATCAAGTCTTTAAAAGAAGAACAACTTGTTGACGCACTTCTTGAAGAAATCGAGAAGGTAGCCGATAAGCAGTAATTCAGAATACAGTTTTTTAAGTTTTGAGAGTCCATCTTAACGCTTCGGCTAAGCCGCGGCGCTCACGCGAAGCCCAGGCGAGCCGTCAGCTTCAGCCGGTAGTTA
>JAHFBK010000044.1:3544-15660 GCA_023250035.1 Candidatus Dadabacteria bacterium | reverse complement strand
CTCATCATGCTCTGCTTGAGCTAGAAGATCAGACGCTACCCATTCGGCTGGTACGCTGCCATCAGAAATTACTAGAACCTCACTTGGTCCTGCAATCATATCAATATCCACATTTCCAAATACGAGCTTTTTTGCAATAGACACATAGATGTTTCCCGGACCAACGATCTTATCTACTTTTGGGATTGACTCAGTTCCAAAAGCCAAAGCCGCAATCGCTTGTGCACCACCTACTTTATAAACTGCGCTGACTCCAGCCATATATGCTGCAACAAGAACCGCTGGGTTTATTTGTCCATACGGGGAGGGAGTAACTAAAAATACCTCCTTGACCCCTGCAACCTTTGCGGGAATCACTGTCATAAGAACCGTTGATGGATATGCTGCCTTTCCACCGGGAACATAAACCCCAACCTTTTCAAGCGGTCTAATTACCCAACCGAGTTCATTCCCAAGAGAATCCGTAAATGTATGTTCCTTAGGAAGCCTCCTTTCATGAAAGTCCTTTATCCTTTCCGCAGCTAGGGCGAGATTAGATTTTACCTCTTCAGAAACTAGAGCCTCCGCCGTTTCTATCTCTTTATTCGAGACCTTAACTGTTTTTGGAGTAAGCTCTACTTTATCAAATTTCTTTGTGTACCTAAATAAAGCCTTATCTCCATCTTTTCTTACCGCTTCGACTATCTTTCTAACATATGACTCAATGCGTGGGTAAGAATAAGATACTTCCCTGCTTAGGCCCTTAAGTCTTCTTTCAAAAACTCCTTTTCTAAGGTCTGCTATTTTCAAGATAAAAAAGGATTATACATTAGAAAAGGATGATTAAAAACCGATTGTGTCATTAAGGTAATGAACGAGTACAATGACAGTGCATTATTATTCGTGATAAGATGGGAAAAAAGTAGATAATGAATAGCACAAACGATC
The DNA here is from genome assembly GCA_023250035.1 of Candidatus Dadabacteria bacterium. Taxonomy (GTDB): domain Bacteria; phylum Desulfobacterota_D; class UBA1144; order Nemesobacterales; family CSP1-2; genus CSP1-2. Next base: position 14,733 of record JAHFBK010000044.1, on the reverse strand, counting down.
CTTTTGTTTCAGCAGTGAACCCTCAAGGCAATACCCTAGAAGAAAACAAAGGGTCATTATTGGTTAGAATCTTTAAGCCAGTTGACATTGCCTCACTCGTTTTCTTTCGCATCACCTTTGGGGCGATCATGCTCTGGGATGTAACTCGCTACTTTCAATATGACAGGATTAAACGATACTACCTAGAACCGAAACTTCTTTTTACATACTATGGCTTTGGTTGGGTACACCCATGGCCCGGTGATGGCTTGTATTATCACTTCTTAGTCCTCGGCGTACTCTCGCTCTTCATAATGCTAGGTCTCTTCTACCGTATCAGTGCTACGCTGTTTTTCTTTGGGTTCACCTATGTATTCCTCCTAGATCAAACACATTATCTGAATCATTTCTACTTTGTAAGCCTTATGAGTTTTTTAATGATATTTATCCCTGCACATCGTACCTTTTCTATTGATTCATGGCGGCGCCCTGAAATCCGTACAGAAACTGCACCAGCCTGGGCGGTTTGGGTCCTCCGTGCACAAATGGGGATTGTCTATTTCTATGGCGGGTTGGCAAAGCTTAACTCCGACTGGCTGCACGGTGAGCCAATGCGAATATGGCTTGGCAGCCGTGCCTATTATCCATACGTTGGTTGGCTTTTCTCTCAGGAATGGACGGCATACTTTTTTAGCTATGGCGGTCTTCTATTCGATCTTTTCGCTGTACCCCTTCTCCTCTGGCGAAAGACGCGTATGTTCGCATTCTGTTGGGCAGTAGCATTTCACATTACAAATGCTTTTTTATTCAGTATAGGAATATTCCCATGGTTCTCGATAGCAGCAACAGCACTCTTCTTCTCTCCAGACTGGCCACGACGATTTTTAGCACGGTGTTGTAGGTTTCTTTCAATAGGAATACCACATAAATTGAAACCTCAACATGCTATTTCAACTGTTACATCACCACTTCAACCTGTACAACATCTCGTAATTGCTCTACTCAGTATCTATTTTGGATTCCAGCTCCTTGTACCGTTACGTCATCACCTCTATACCGGGAATGTCAGTTGGACTGAGGAGGGTCATCTATTCTCTTGGATGATGAAGCTTCGTAGCAAAAGAGCTAAAGGAAGGTTCTACGCAACTGATCCTACGACCAAAAAAACTTGGAAAATAAATATACTGGATAAGCTTACATATAAGCAAAGGAAGACGATGTCTACCAGGCCAGATATGATACTCACTTTCAGTCACTTTCTAGCAAATGAGTTACGGAAACAAGGCTACGAGAAGATTGAGATTCGGGCGGAGGTATGGACCTCGCTAAACGGACGTAAGCTTCAATTGCTTGTGGATCCATCTGTTAATCTCGCTGCGCAGTCGCGTTCTCTATTACCAGCTAAATGGATCTTACCTCTTACAGAACCACTACCAAATCGAGAACCAATAAACAACCTCATTGAAAAGCAGGCCAACCGGATTAACTCCCTGCATAGAAAAAAAGAACAAACAAAGTGTGAAGTTTCTATGTCGCCGTAAATTATAGCAGTTAACTTGAAGCCAGTACCGAAAAAAACAGAGCGGAGCGAGTTCCGATTATAGAACTTGTCAAATTGTCCTTCGATTAAATACAAAAACCTAGATTTGATTAAAGAGACAGCGTTATGTTAGGTTATGCTTAATTCGGGAGTCCATATCACTCAGTTGTCACCCAGAGCGAAGCGAAGGGTCTCGTTTTTTATCGAGATTCTTCGCCTTCGGCTCAGAATGACATTTGAGAGAGTTACATCTTAAATACAACTTTCATAGACGCTGTCTGATAGAATAAATCACGATTCTTGCAAATTAATCCTCTTCCTTTTTTGCTGTTATCCCATGTCCTGCAGGAGTCCTGGGCTTTAATGCATCAGCTATCATCTCAGCCATCTTTTCAACTGCAATTATTTGCCTTCCTTTCCCATCCTCAATAATGAACTCAGTCGCTGTCTTAAGGGCTTCTTCTACATTGATATGAAAAGGTTCTTTAAATGTATTTTTACCAGGAATTTTGGCGATACCCTGTTTGTCAACCACACACAACTCACTTGAATTCTTATCCTTAAAACCTACATCTACCCTCTTTTCAATTGCAAACTTCCTTAGCTCTAAAAGTTTAATTTCCATCTCTCTTAATTCGCCTCCAAGTTTTATTTGACAAGTAAAATTTGACGGGTTAGCTACCGTTCATACTAACCAGAAAAACCCTGAGCAGCAAATGATATTGCCATTCCGCAGAAAGGACAGTAGTTAATTCCGTAGTATTCATAACCACTATTTTCTTTTCCCCTCCTAAAGTAAAACTGTGAGTCAATCATATTCATAACCCTACCATCTTCTAGGTATGATTTATCCATTAAAATTATGATTTCATTTTGTAAAGCTTGTTCAAGATCATTACAACACACTTTTATTCTCCTTCGGAATTATTGCAACTTGTCATCTGCTACCTTTCCCCTCGGCATTGGCATAGGTGAAGCATGATGATGAATCATTAGCCAATGTGAGCCATGACGCTCAAAGATGTTAGTAGCATGGGCCATGTTTATTTGAACCTGGTCTCTAATTACATGACTTATATGCTCAATGCAAGTGATCCACGCTAAATCTCCTGATATTTCTACAGTTACATTTGATATCTGAATCTTTGTAGGACCTCCTGAATCAAAGATATTCTTCCAACTCTGTCGGATTGCTTCCCATCCTAAGAGAATTGGCCAACCTGGATGAACGCATTTTGCCCTTGGGTCTTTAACCCAAACCTCCTCCATTAAACCCAAATTCCCGCTCTCGAGTGCCTTGTAGAACATTTCATTTACACTGAGTACCTCTTTGAAATCCTCGGGCATAAGTAAGCCTCCAGAAAATATATAAGCCCTAATGACCAAATCACAAACACCGAATTACAAACAAATTTTAATAACGAAATCGCAAATTCTAAAGGTTTTGGTCATTAGAATTTGAGATTTTGAAATTTGTAATTTGGTATTTGTAAGTCCATTTTATCCATTAATATTCAAAATAGAGACTATTTCCTCTCTAACCATAGGATCTAATTCAACTTCGAAATGGTTTGACAAGGTATCGTAGGAGTCCTCACCTTCGAGTTTTGATAATGACCAAGCAGAATGAGCTCTTACAATCGGGTCTTTATCCTTAAGAGATTCCTTTAAATAAGGAATAAAATCTTTCAAGCCCGAATTTCCCATGGCAACTACAATATTTCTAAGAAGCCCATTTCTCTTCGCCCTCTTTATTGCATTCCCTTTGAATACCCTTCTAAAATCCTCTCCAGTTAATTGTGAGAGAGCGGCTAGATCAGGGTTATATAAACCATCCCTTGGCTTAAACGAAGATTCATCAGTCACTTTTGCTCTTCTATTCCATGGACAGACATCCTGACATATATCACAACCAAAGATGTTATTTCCTGTTTTATCCCTGTGTTCTAATGGGATCATTCCTCTATACTCTATCGTAAGATACGAAATACAGAGTCTTGAATCAAGAACGTATGGTTCAAGAAGCGCCCCTGTAGGACAAGCATCTATGCAGCGTGTGCATGTACCGCATCTATCCGGGGCGGGACTATCATAATCAAGCTCAAGGTTAGTTATGATCTCTCCAACAAAGATCCACGAGCCGACTTTCTGATTTATTAGGCACGTATTTTTCCCAAACCATCCTATGCCTGAATACTTTCCATAAACCCTCTCTAAAACAGGCCCTGTATCCACATAGACACGGGCCTCGATTTCTTGAGGACTGTTCGCTTTAATAAACTCAAGCAAAATTTGTAATTTTTTCTTGATAATATCATGGTAGTCACCACCCCATGCATATCGTGAAATCCATCCTTTTTGTTTATCAGTTTCATTCATCGAGTATGGATAGTTGGTATTATAATTCAAACCACATGAAATAACTGACTTTGCATCAGGAAGTATATTCCTTATATTCTCTCTTTTTTCTGGTTCCTTCTCCATATATTTCATCTCACCCGCAAATCCCCTTGCTAACCACATTTTGTAAAACTGATTTTCAGGGAAGGAATCTACAGGAGATATTCCAATCAAATCAAAGCCTATCTCTAATGCTTTCTCTTTAATAGATTTGGAGACTGCTGCAATAGACATTAAAAATTATTTTATCATAGCGACCGTGCTATCTCTAATGATTTTATTGCAAGTTGGGATTACGAAATAAGCTTGAATTTAACGAGGCTGAAAGACGTCACTGCTCAACTATTGATACGACGCCTAAAAATTGCGTGAACAAGCCAATCCCGCAAAGATCCAACCTTTCCCTATCATTCATTCGCTAAATCCATTTGAATGGTTCTTAGCTTTTAAGATAAGTTCAGCCACTTCTCTTACGGCGTTTTCACCAATTCCGTAGGTAACATAATATGATTTTGTCTTGACCTCAAGGGCGGCATCTGCAGGAGCAACAGGAAAGCTAACCTGATTAATAATAGAAAGATCGGATAGCTCACCACCGATATAAGCTATCTCATAATCTGAAACAGAATGTTCAAACTTGAGTTTAGTGTAAAGATACTCTTTTTGAAAAACACTCTGATACAATAATTCTATGCCCAAACGGTATAGTATAGAAGAAAGCGCTTCAGATTTTTTTGAAGAAATAGCTATGCTCTCAACGTTAAGCTTCTTTAAATCCTTGACTCCTTGGCCATTACTAAAGGATTGATTTTGAAGATCGTAAGCAGTTTGGTTCTCAGTAAGAAGTCCATCAGCATTTATTATTAAAAGCTTGATTGGACTAAGTTTTAGAACTAGGTCAGTCCTTAATCTCTGGATCATCCTTTCTCCTCCATCAAAGTCTAAACTGGCTAATCATTTTAAGCTCTAAAATAACACATGGCAAGTCCTAAATATAAATCAACAGGTTTTGTAAAGCTGGTTAATATTATTTACAAAATAAAGGCACATCTCATGAGCAAGTTAGAATTAATAAGGCGCTCATGAAAAACTTATTGAAATTGATCAGATCGAAATGCTTATGCACTCTTATAGTTTCATAATATTTTGAAATCTACACATCTAGCTCTACAAATACTTTGTGCACTATTAGTATGCATATTTTTCTTTGAATGTGATCGTATATTATGTAAAATATGAATTAAAAGTGATCCCTATCCGTGATACAATACCATCTAGACAGTTTCCTGTCGTTAATACCATCCTTATTGTTATAAATAGCCTTGTATTTTTCTATGAGCTCTCTCTTGGAAACAGCTTAGATAGTTTTATAAAAACCTATGGTCTTATTCCCGATTATCTCGGAAAACACAATGCTTTTTTTGATCGGGTTTACCCTTTTTTTACATCTATGTTTTTACATGGAGGATGGTTTCACTTAATAGGAAATATGCTTTATCTCTTTATTTTTGGGGATAACGTAGAGGATAGAATGGGCCATTTTAAGTACCTCTTTTTCTATTTATTCTCAGGGGTAGCAGCTGCATTCTCTCAGATTCTTATCAACATTCACTCCACAATTCCAATGGTTGGGGCAAGTGGCGCTATATCTGGTGTTTTAGGTGCTTATATATTGTATTTTCCAAGGTCGAGGATCCTTACGCTATTTCCAATATTTCTATTCATTCAATTTGTTGAAATTCCAGCTTTATTGTTTCTCCTAATCTGGTTTGTTATGCAGTTTTTCAGCGGCGTCGCCACCCTAGCTGTTACTAACGACACAGGCGGCGTTGCGTTTTGGGCGCATGTAGGCGGGTTTGTTGCAGGTTTCATACTTGCGAAGCCCTTTCAGAAAAGAGGTTATTACTATGATGCGGGGGTATTTAGAACTATCTCTAAGAGACGCTAGGTTGACAAGAGTAGAAATGAAGTGCTACATTACTTGACCAAGTTTAAGTGTGTCATTCATATTGCAAAAAAATTCTAATAATGTAGAATTATCTTTGACTAAAACCGACGAGTCGGAGGATAAATTAGAAAATGACAGAATACAATCCATTTAAGGCACTCAAAGAAGAAATGGATAATCTCGTCATAGGGCATGAAGACGTAAAAACGTCTCTTCTACTTGGTGTAATATCCAGGGAGCATATCTATATTGAAGGACCGCCAGGCACTGCTAAGACTATGCTTGCTGAAATAATCTCGAGGGCTGCGCAGCTTAACTTCTTCTTCTATCAACTTCACAGAGACACTAGGCTCTCAGAGCTCGTTGGCGATCTCATAATATCAAAAGAAATACACGCTACTGGCGAACTTATTAAGCAGAGAATTGTTAAGGGTGGAATACTCACTGCGGAAATTTGTCTTCTTGATGACATCTCTCGAGCACCTGGAGAGTCTCTTAACGTTCTTCTTCGGATTTTAAATGAAAGAAAATTCGGTGAGGAACGCATACCCCTTCTAACTGCAATTGGTACTAGCAATCCTACGGCTGACGAATACTATAATGAACCTCTAGATCCAGCAAATCTTGACCGCTTTGTACTTCAGACTAAGGCTCGTGGGCTTTCTTATGGCAAGAGATGGAATGAAGCAAAAGAGGTAATCAAACTCTACTCAAATAGACCGCTTGAATATGATGTTCCCATAAGGGTAAATAGAAAGATCTTTGATGAATACTATGAAAGGCTCGTCACAGTAGTCATTCCTTCTGAGGTTCAGGACGTATTGATTGACTTCGTTACAACGATGATAGAGGATTACGGACTTAATGAATCGAATTCCCTTATCACTGATAGAACTTTCTTTGTAAAATCCCTTAAAGTCATAAGGTCCCACGCTCTTCTCCACGGAAGAACCAACTGTTCACTTGATGATCTTTATGCCCTAAAATACATGACTGCCTTCCGTGTACCCGAAGAGATATTCCTTAAGATTGATGAAATCCTTGAGGATGTGATCTCTAAAAAAAAACTCAATCGGGACCCAAAAAGCAATATAGAATCACCGAACTCTGAATTCGATAGACACGCTCCCGGTGCAAAAGAGAAAGAAAGCCCTGGGGGAGAGGAGCGGCCATCCGATCAGTTATCAGAAGCTCGTAAAACCTTTTTTCAAGCCCTAAAAGAGCTCAAGGAGAACCTTGCAGGGGAAAGGAATGATATGATCATGCATTCTGAGCAAGATGCTCAGACGAAGCCGAGTGGAGACTCAGGCGATGACGGTCAAGATGGAGGTCACAGACAAAATAGTCACCATAAGGTATATGGAAGTAAGTCTCCGCGTGCAGGCGATGAGGATGATACATGGATTGGAACTGGAAAACGAAACGTCGAATCTGCAGAGAACGTAAAAATCGTTATGAGGGTTTTAGAAGGAAACATCCAGAGAAGTATTGCCCTTGATGCGCCTCACCCCGGTGGACAGCCCAGAAGATGGAAGAGGATGAACCACTTTGAAGAATTAGAGGATGTTGACCCATTTGAGGGTATGTTCTGGGCTGAATATACAACACCTTCTCTTCCAAGGGTGCATAAGCGCGAGAAAGAGATGCTAGGTGGAGAGATCGCAATCCTTCGAGATGTGAGCACATCTATGATGGGTGTTTATAGCGAGTGGTCATCTTGCGTTGTACGTGCGGTGGTCGAGCTAGCTAGAGCGAAGAAGATGAGGGTCGGATACATTGAGTTCAACCACCGATCTTACAAGTACAAAAGGGTTGGGAAATTCTTCACTAGAGACTACGAATGGATGCTACAGTTAGCGTCGAAGACAGAGTGCTCTGGAAACACAAACTACGAAGATGCTTTAAAGGATGCCCTCTCTGAATTTAAGGGAAGGGGTCTTAGAAATAAGCATATCCTTTTCATTACAGATGGTATTCCTACTTCGGGTGACTGTGAGGTTCTAAACGAGAGAACAAGAGCAAAAAAGCTCGGCGTTTGTATCCACTCAATATTCATTGGCTCAAAAAACTATCCAAAGATACTTCAAAAGATCTCCGAAGAATCAAGCGGCGCGCAGTTCACCGCATCGCGAGGGAAAGACGGGACGATAAGAATAGAGAGAAAGGAGAAAAAACTAAGCCTTCCCACTACTCATATTGGTAAACCCAGAGTAGACCCATTTACTGACGTATTTTCTCAGTAGGAGCGTATTGCAATAAGCCCCTACCTTTGATACTCTGTTACACCCCTTTGGTGATCTAGATAGTTAGAAGAAAATTCGTGGCTGCCATCACCCTTCGATACGAAATAGAGATAGTTTACATTTGCTGGACTTAAAGCAGCTTGAAGGGAATCTTTACCGGGGTTTGATATCGGTCCAGGCGGGAGTCCAAAAATTGTATACGTATTATATTTGGTCTCTATTTTTAAATCATTCTTTGTAAGGTTTCCATCGAAATCACCCATACCATAGATTACAGTTGGATCGCTCTCAAGCCTCATACCGAGTCTAAGGCGATTGTGGAAAACTGCCGAAATTAATGTGCGTTCATATGTGTTTCCAGTTTCCTTCTCAATAATTGAAGCAAGAATCACAACCTCGTGATCTTTAAGATTTAGTTCCCCTGAATTTGCCTTAAGTGGCTCGTAAACCTCTTTAAACCTGAATACCATCATACGGATAAGCTCTTCAGGGCTGATTCCCTTTTTATAAAGATAAGTGTCCGGAAAGAGGTAACCCTCAAAGCTTGGGAGAGAAACCCCAAAAAGCTCTTTTGTAAACTCAGTACTATTGGCTTTTTCAACAAATGACTCGCTATTCATAATATTATTCTTTTCTAAGAGCTCAGCTATATCATTCGTCGTAAAACCTTCGGGAATGGTAATTCTCCTAACAACCACATAACCATTTATTAGCTTGTCTATTATCCGATCTATCGGATCGCCGATTTGAAATTCATACTCGCCTGCTTTAAGTTTGCCTGAAGCCCCTTTTATAAAAGAAATGAGAATAAATAACTTATCACTTCTTATTACCCTTTCTTCTTCTAACTTGAGTGCTATATCTTTAAGCCCTAAACCCTTTGGAATTTCAACTAAGACCTTTTCGCCTTTGCCGGAGTAAGGAGCTGCATAGAAATTAAGGTAAATAAACCCTATTACAAAGGCAGTCAAGACGATTACAATCACAATTATTTTCAGTTTAAATCCCATTTTCTACGCTATCAATCCTGGTTAAAATTTTTTGATTTATAATACCATGAATATTAATTACCCCGAATTTACAAAGAAAGATTCATGTCTTTTTCGATACTACTACAAGATCATCTCTATGGATTACCTCATCGCTGTATTTATACCCTAAAATCTTTTCAATCTCCGAGGTTTTAGCCCCAGCTATCTTTCTTATCTCATCTGAGCTATAAGAAGAAAGCCCCCTTGCTACCTCCTTTCCCCCTTCGTCAACGCACCTTACAAGCTCACCTACCTCAAACTCCCCACTTACGTCCTTTATCCCCGCTGGGAGTAGGCTTTTCCCGGAGGATGAAATAGCCCTTTTTGCACCATCGTCTATTCTGATTTCTCCCGAGGGTTTAAGAGTAAAGGCTATCCAGTGCTTCCTCCCCTTTAGTTTCTCTTTTGCTGGCAGAAAAAGTGTTCCTACATCTTTTCCAGAAAAGATCTCAGAGAGCTTTGTTGGTTTTTTTCCGTTTGCGATAATCGTGGGGACACCGAATGCGGCAGCGGTTTTCGATGCCTCAATCTTTGTCCTCATGCCTCCAGTTGTAGTTCTTCCCAATGTTTCTCCCGCTATTTCTTCAATCCTTTCGTCTATTTCGTCTATCAACGTAATTAGTTCTGCATCCCTATGGTTTCTTGGGTCTTTATTGTAAAGACCCTCAATATCGGTGAGGAGAACAAGCAAATCCGCCTCTACAAGACTTGTAACAAGAGCAGCAAGGTTATCGTTATCTCCAAGCATGATCTCTTCAACAGCCACCGTGTCGTTTTCATTCACAATCGGTATTACCCCCATCCCAAGAAGCGTAAATAGCGTTTTACGTGCGTTTAAAAACCTTTTTCTTACAGATAGGACGTCGTGGGTAAGCAGAATCTGAGCAACCTTCTCGCCAAAAGCAGAGAAAGCCTTTTCATAGTACCACATAAGAGCGCTCTGCCCACAGGCAGCAATAGCCTGCTTCATTGAAATATCTCTCGGCTTCACTTCTAAATTTAGCTTTTTCATCCCAGCAGCTATAGCTCCAGAAGAAACTACAATGGGTTCTATCCCCCTAGATTTGATCCTGGAAATCTCTCCTGCAATCTCATCAAACACACCTTCAGAAAGCTCGCCGTACTCATTTGTAAGAACACTACTTCCTATCTTAATTACTACTCTTTTTGCTTGCGAAATCAGAGCCTTTCTATCTCTTTTCTTCATATTAATTAATGTGCCTTATAATTCTACCTCAAAAACAGCGGGTAGTTGAGATACATTGACCATAATCGTGTCCTTTATCCGAGGTTGGAAAACCTCGGCTATCGTGGTGTGATTGTGTGAAAATTGGCCTTCGATAGCCGTGACTTTCCAGTCGTGGATAATTAAAATGGGGATACCTATTGTGCCTAGAAGGCACCCATAAAATATATGTTTGCCATAAGCTCCTTGTAGGAGAGGCTTCAAGCCTAGAACTCTAGTGACCCTAGATGTAGGGCTCGTTACCCGAACGAGCTTAAGGCTGATGAGGACATCAGCCCATACATTATGAGATATGGTTTTCTTGACAATATTATTTCATCTTGCTATCTTTAAAGGCACTAAGAGCGGGAATAGCTCAGTTGGCTAGAGCATCTCCTTGCCAAGGAGAGGGTCGCGGGTTCGAATCCCGTTTCCCGCTCCAGTTCTGTAGTATTCAACGAGTCAATCTATAATTTAGCCACGAATGAGCACGGATTTTCACAAATAAAATTTTATTTAGTAAGAAAATAGCAATTCGTGTTCATCTGTGTTAATTCGTAGCTAATATTCTTTTCTCTGTGTTCTCTGTGGCTATGAGGCTAATCTTCCATAGAAATATATCTCGGCTGGGAGCGGATTCGATCACACCAGCTTAGAACAGCCGGGAATGGAGAAAGACTCAATTCGCCTTCCTCAGCAGTGTGTACATAAGCATAACAACCAATGTCAGCTATCGAATAAAAGCCGGCTAAGAAGTCATGCTTCTTTAAATGGTCGTTTAAAATTTGAAGCGCCGATTTGCTCGCTTCACGGAGGGCTTCAA
>JAHFBK010000044.1:0-3444 GCA_023250035.1 Candidatus Dadabacteria bacterium | reverse complement strand
TGTACATAAGCATAACAACCAATGTCAGCTATCGAATAAAAGCCGGCTAAGAAGTCATGCTTCTTTAAATGGTCGTTTAAAATTTGAAGCGCCGATTTGCTCGCTTCACGGAGGGCTTCAAGCTCTTTTTCATTCTGGTTCTCCTTAGGAACAAACCTGGTAATAAAACGTGCCCTTGCAAGGGCAGGATCAATGGTCGTCTTCCCAAAGAATAACCACTGTGTTACCGTGCCAAAAACCTTTGGGTCTTCAGAATAAAGATTATTGGGAGCAAATTTCTTACCAATATAAAGAAGTATCCCATTTGACTCCCATAGGATGAAATCTCCATCAACAAAAACGGGAATCTTTTTGTTTGGATTAAGGGCTATAAACTCTGGTTTGCCTTGCTCTCCTCTAAAAATATCCACATGTATTCTTTCATACGCTACCCCAAGCTGGCTTAGAGCCAGCCTTACCTTGTAGCAATTCCCAGAGACAACATGGTCATAGAGTTTAATCATGTTTCATATGTTACATCTGCTCTCTATCAATAACCTTAGCCACGGCTGCAACCGTTTCCTCCGGTTCAAGCTCAATCAGCCTAAGTCCCTGTGTGCCCCTTTTGTAAACGCTTATCTCTAAAGCCTCCATACGAATTATCTTTCCATGAGTTGTTATTAATATCACCTGCATGTCGTCTGCAACCTGAAAGGCACCTACTACACGACCGTTTTTCTCCGTGGTTTTAATTGTAATAACACCTTTTCCACCACGTCCAGTCAATCTATACTCAGAAACTGGGGTTCTTTTTCCATAACCCATCTCTGTTACAGTGAGAATCTGTGCATCCTGGTTTTCAATCACTTCCAGGCTCACAACCTCGTCCTTATCCTCGAGTCTAATCCCAATTACGCCTGTAGCCCCCCTCCCCGTCTCTCTTACCTCTTCCTCATGAAACCTTATAGCCTGACCGAAACGCGTTGTAAGAAGGATTTCGTTATTACCACTCGTCATTCTTGCACCAATAAGCTCATCGTCCTCACGAACATTTACTGCTATTATCCCACCTGCACGTGGATTTGAATAAGCCATAAGTTCTGTCTTTTTCACAACCCTATCCTTTGTAGCCATAACTACAAATTTATCCTCTTTGAACTCACGAACGGGTAGAACCGCAGCTACTTTCTCATTGGATGAAAGATTAAGGAGATTCACTATGGCTTTTCCCTTGCCTGTAGGACCAGCTTCAGGAATCTCGTGCACCTTTAACCAGTAGCATCTTCCGAGATTCGTGAAAAATAGAACATAGCTGTGTGTGGAAGCAACAAATATTGTTTCTATAAAATCTGTCTCCTTCGTGCTCATACCAGTTTTGCCCTTTCCCCCTCTCCTCTGGCTTCTATACACACTTAACGGAGTATTTTTGATATAACCCTCGTGCGTAATCGTTACGACCATATCCTCATCTGCAATAAGGTCTTCTACGGAAATCTCCTCAACGCTCTCAATTATCTCCGTTCTTCTTTCATCACCGTATCGGTTTTTAATGTCTTCAAGCTCGCGGATGATAATATCAAGAAGAAGCTCCTCTTTTTCTAATGTTTCTTTTAGATTTTTGACAGTTTTAATTAACTCATCCCTTTCTTCAACAATCTTCTCTCTCTCAAGTGCTGTAAGCCTCTGGAGTCTCATTTCAAGAATCGCCTGAGCCTGTATGTCTGAAAGAGACAGCTTGAAGACCAGCCCCTCCTTTGCCTCAGTGGGGTTTGCCGAATTCCTAATCAATGTTATAACTTCATCAAGGTGGTCGAGTGCTATTTTGAGCCCTTCTAGAATATGATGCCTTGCCTCCGCTTTGTGAAGCTCGAATTCCGTCCTTTTAGTAACAACCTCTTTTCTGTGTTCTATAAACTGGGCGATTAAGTCCCTAAGGTTAAGGATCCTCGGTTGATTCCTTACTAGGGCAAGCATTATTATTCCGAAAGAGGAATCCATAGGGGTGTGTTTATAGAGTTGATTTAATACGACCTCCGGGTTCTCGCCACGCTTAATTTCTATAACGATTCTTATCCCCTCTCTATCTGATTCGTCACGGATATCAGAGATACCCTCGATCTTTTCATCCTTCACAAGGTCAGCAATACGCTCAATAAGCTTTGCTTTATTAACCTGGTAAGGAATCTCAGTTACGATAATACTTTCCCTATCATTCTTTTTCTGTCTCTCAATCCTAGCCTTTGCCCTGACCTTAATAATCCCACGACCCGTAGAGTAGGCCTCTTTTATTGCCTCTTTTCCGCATATAAACCCGCCCGTAGGAAAATCAGGACCTGGAACATATTTCATAAGCTTAGCGAGTGAAATATCGGGGTCTTTAACCTGGGCAACGACAGCATCTATGAGTTCAACTAAATTGTGTGGAGGAATATTGGTAGACATTCCAACCGCTATCCCAGAGGAGCCGTTTAAAAGGAGATTGGGAATCTTTGCCGGAAGGATGATCGGCTCAACAGCGCTTCCATCGTAATTGGGAATAAAACCTACTGTTTCCTTGTCTATATCGTCCAACATCTCGCTTGCGATTCTTGCAAGCCTTACCTCCGTATACCGCATAGCAGCAGGGGGGTCTCCATCAATTGAGCCGAAGTTGCCCTGCCCGTCTATAATTTCATAACGCATTGAAAAGTCCTGTGCCATTCTTACAAGCGCGTCGTAAATGGCCGCATCACCGTGTGGGTGATATTTACCCATAACATCCCCGACAATCCTTGCAGACTTTTTGTATAGCTTATTCCACTCATTTCCAAGCTCATACATGCCATAAAGGATGCGCCTATGAACTGGCTTTAGACCATCCCTTACATCTGGCAAGGCGCGCCCAATTATGACGCTCATCGAATAGCTGAGATATGATTCCTTCATCTCATCTTCGATGTTTACAGGCGCAATATGTGAAGCGGTAGGCATTGAAATACACGCCTCCTAATATTTAATTCTATCAAGCGTTATTGCGTTCAAAAAAGGTCGCCATCGCGAGCGTTAGCGAAACGATTGCTTCCAGTTGTCATTGCGAACACTTCGTTAAACTCAGTGTAAACTCCGTGAAGCAATCTGACACCAGGTGTCATCTCGAAAGTACGTGAGAGATCTAGATTCCTCACTGCGTTCGGAATGACAGTCTTTCCTGTCATTGTTCAGTGTTGCGAAGCAATGTCATAAATAATAAAGGATTGCTTTGTCACTGCCTTTTATTTCCATTTCTCGCACACTGCGCTCGAAATAATTCTTCTCACAATGACAGTCTTACGTGCGAACTATCGAAAAATCGAATTGTTCTAAAACCCATAGAAAAGATACTTATAAAGTTTATATGAGGGGTGACTTAGTGTCAAAGAAAGAGCCACTGGATGGGTGAATAAAAGTCTAACCTCTTTTTTCTTACGCACTGAAGTCAATAGGTTT
>JAHFBK010000153.1:2758-5249 GCA_023250035.1 Candidatus Dadabacteria bacterium | reverse complement strand
CGGGGGAGGCTGAAAAAGAATGATGGGGATGACAGCAGGTAGAATGCTTGAAGAAATCCCAGGCAGTGCAAGAAGTGCTGCACCTGCACAAGAAGCTATAAGGAGAAATAAAAGACTTAGCTTTAATTTTGCACGGCTTACGCTGAATTTTAGTATATGCATTTTTCAACCGTCTTTTGAAGCTATCACTCCCCCTTATTTAATAAACAAGCTATATATAATACATAAAAATCGACAGACAAGTTTTAATTAATTTAATCCTTTTTTATTCCTATAAATAGTTTTCATAGACTTTGTGCCTTTTAATCTTAGACGAAAAATTGAGGGAATTTCCCCGAACCAGATAAAAAATTTTAAAGGGCAAAAAACAAATGATCATGGTGAGATAGGAATTACCCGGTTTAGTAACGATTTGCAAAGAACCTTGTTATAATCTATCCGTTGACTAACATATCTTTCTAAATAAAACCCTTGGGAACGTTAATTGACTATTAAAACTCAAGCCTATTTGGTACTTCTTATTTTGACGACGATAAACTTTTTAAATTACATTGACAGACAGATAATTTATGCCGTATTCCCCCTTATAAAACAGGATATGCTTCTCTCAGACAAACAGCTTGGACTTATAGGTTCGGCTTTTGTAATAATTTATCTGATAACCTCACCAATCTTTGGAAGGCTGGGTGATCTTGTGTCCCGAAAGGGGATAATTGCTCTAGGCGTAGGACTCTGGAGTTTAGCAACGGTTGGAGCAAGCATAGCGCAGAATTACTCCCAACTCCTTCTTGCGCGTTCGCTTGTTGGCATAGGTGAAGCCTCTTACGTTGTAACTGCTCCAACCCTAATATCTGACTACTTTGGAAGGGAACGCAGGGGAAAGGCCCTTTCCTTCTTTGTGATGGCACTGCCTGTAGGTAGTGCGCTTGGATACATACTTGGAGGTCACCTAGGTGAAATCTACAATTGGAGGTCTGCCTTTCTCATCGTAGGGTTTCCCGGGCTTTTAATGGTTCTTCTTTGCCTTAAAATAAGTGAACCTAAAAGAGGCGCGGTTGACGATACCCTTATTTATGAACCTTCCCCAGATTCTATACAAATTAGAGACCTAAAGCAGGATTACATTACGCTGCTTAGAAATAAGCAATTCGTGACAGCAGTCCTAGGACTCACTGCTTATGGATTTGCCCTTGGCGGGCTAGGAGCGTGGGTGCCGACCTTTCTTCATCGAATAAACGGCTTGCCACTCGGCTTGGCTAACAAACTCTTTGGGATTGTCCTAATTGCCTCGGCGTTTTTAGGTACCCTTACTGGAGGGTATATAGGAGATTACTTCCTTAAATACACAAAGAAGGCTTATTTCCTAACTTCATCAATAGGAATGCTGATTGGTGTACCAATTTTAATCACAGCGATTTTATCAAGGAACCCTTCGGTTTACTGGCCCGCCGTCTTCTTCACGGCCTTTTTTTTATCCTTTACTGTGGTTCTTAACGCCGCAATAATAAACGCAGTTCATCCAAGAATACGCTCCACAGCAATGTCAGTAAACATTTTTATAGTTCATCTATTTGGCGATGCTGTCTCTCCACCAATGATAGGATGGATTTCTGACATATCAGACCTAAAAACAGCTATTATGCTTACCCCTATAATGATAGCAGTAGGTGCACTTATACTTCTCTTGGGAGCTATGAAAACTTCCTTTCAGGAAAGGGTATTTTAAAAACCTAAGCATAAGCGGATTTCTAAGTTGATTGCGATCATTTGCTCAACCTGGGATGAAATCAAAGAAATAAAGCCTAGCCTTTCCAAAACCGAAGAAGGTGTGTGGGAAGGGATAACATATATATCGGGCAGGCTCTGTAAAAAACCTGTTCTTCTTGGTATTACAGGCGTTGGAATTAAAAAGGCACGAAAAGGAACTAGATTTATTATTGAAAGATTTAAACCCAGCTTAATTATATCCGCCGGATTCGGTGGAGCGCTAAGCCCCAGCTTTAAAATCGGGGATATTGTGATTGGAGAATGGGTCTTAAGTCTAAAGAAGAATGAAAAAAGAAACCTGTTTAGTGATGTCCCGAATTGTGGATACGACTTCAAAAAGGGTGGGATACTCACAGAAAATAGATTCATATATAACCCTGGAGAAAAGAAAAAACTGTTTGAGGACACAGGGGCACTTGTAGTAGATATGGAGACATGGAGTGTGACAGAAGCAGCAGTTGAAAGAGGAGTAAAAGTATTATCAGTACGTTCTATCTCGGATGAGTACTCCGAGACACTTCCTGACATGGGCTCTATTTTTAATAGTAGGGGGGTATTAGATAAGGGAAAGGCATTAACCTATTTTGTATCTCATCCATTGCATATTTTACCTTATATTAGGTACATGACTTTTAACTCAAAAAAATCCTCAAATTCTCTAAGTAGTTTTCTTAAAGAGATTATTTTCTTGATTTAGCATAAATATTGTAGGCACAGACTTGTC
>JAHFBK010000153.1:0-2658 GCA_023250035.1 Candidatus Dadabacteria bacterium | reverse complement strand
GACTTGTCTGTGCTATTTTTGGCACGAACTTCCTCCTCCATTTTCTGATGGAAATAGATAGGCTTAAAATCTCTCTAAATCCCTCTTTAAAAAAGGGGGGACTTGAAAATTCTCACCTTTCACGAATTCAAATACTGCAGGCACAGACTTGTCTGTGCCATACCGTTTGCACGAATAAATTCGTGCCTACAATGACTTATAGCTCTTGCTTTGACATGTATAATTAAGAGAGCTAACATTTAAATATGTAAGAGAGGAAAGATAAATTATGAAACTCAGAATTTATTTCATACTTCTATTGCTTCTGTATTTAATATCTCCGTCGCTTGTTAAACCCGAAGAGCAAAGAAGCGATATGGTTGTTATAAGAGCAATGCAAGAGGAGCTAAAGCGCTCTTGGGAAAAGCTCAGGCTCGATGGTTATGAGTCTCCTTATTTTATAAGCTACCAGATCAAGGACAATATCTATTACAGCATAAAAGGCAAATACGGTGCAATCGTATCGTCTGATAACAACCGCGCAAGGCGTCTATTTGTGGACGTGCGTGTAGGAAATTATGATTTTGATAATTCAATTAAGGGAAAGTCCGGTGGAGGAGTCCCTTTCTACGACGCTTCATATGCTCCGATTGATAACAACATTGATGCTATAAGAACAGTTTTATGGCAGGTGACAGATTACACGTATAAACAAGCGCTTACGCAGTATTTTAATAAAAAAGCAAGCGATGTGCAGAAGGTAAAAGACGAAAATTTCCCGAGCTTCTCTCAAGAAGAAGCCTATACCTACTACGACCCAGATGTTAGTCTGGTTTTTGATCCTAAAGGATGGGAGGATAAGATAAGACAGGTTTCCGCGGTCTATAAAGATTACAAAGAGCTTATGGATGCTGACGTAAATATCATGGCTCAAAAGGAGACAACCTACTTTGTGAATACAGAAGGGACTCGCTATATAATAGATGAGGTCCTGTATTCAATAAATGCCGATGTTATGACAAGAGCCGAGGATGGGAAGGTTCTTAGAAACTATAGAAGCCTCTACTATAGATACCCGAAAGATATACCATCTACCGAAGGTATTAAATCCATAATAAGGGAACTTGTCGAAGAGACGCTCAGGCTAAGGAAGGCAGAAGTCCTTAATCCAGTTAATGTTCCCGCTATACTCGAATCTGAGGCCGCCGGTATTATGTTCCATGAGGCAGTAGGACACAGGCTTGAAGGTGAAAGACAGATCGATGACAAAGACGGGCAGACATTTAAACAAAAGATAGGTGAGAAAATAATTCCCCCTTTTCTTTCTATAATCGATGACTCTACAATGAGAAACTTTAACAATATCAACCTTCTTGGATATTATCCTTTTGATGACCAAGGAGTTCCAGGACAAAGGGTTGTATTAGCAGAAAATGGAATCCTAAAAAGCTTTCTGCTATCAAGAACACCTATAAATGGCTTTTACAAATCAAATGGTCATGGAAGGGCTTCTTATGGAAAACCGCCAATGGCAAGGATGAGCAACCTGCTTATTAAATCCAATAATGAGTACACAAGAGAAAAACTGAAGGAACTTCTTCTAGAAGAAATAAAACGTCAGAATAAACCATTTGGTCTTATAATAAAAAAGATGATGGGCGGAGAGACAAACACATCTTCTTATAACTTTCAGGCATTCAAAGCAACTCCTCTTATTGTCTATAAAGTTGACCCGACTGGGAAGGAAACACTTGTAAGAGATGTAGAAATCGTTGGAACTCCCCTTATATCTATAAATAAGATCATCGCAACCGCAAATGATTACGATGTGTTCAACGGGTTCTGTGGAGCAGAATCCGGCTATGTTTCAGTCTCTGCCATCGCGCCAAGCGTTTTACTCTCAGAGATAGAGCTTCAGCGCACGTCCGAAGAAAAGGAAAAACCTCCCCTTCTCCCTCCACCCTTTTTCGATGGAAATAGGTAGAACTTTAGATTGTTAACAAAGGCTCCGATGAGTTAGGCAATGATACCCAAACCTTCGGTTTACATTCTATCAATTTCCTAAACTATAATTATACTCCTCAATAGTCACAATTATTTCCCTCCTCACAACTTATCGGTTTTCAAAAGTCATCTCAGGGAGACATGCACTAAGTGTTTGAATCTTTCTGTGTCACCGGTTAACGTTTTTAATTCAACAAATACCTGCAGGATAGCTTGACACTACTTTTGGACCATGTGTATCATCAACAAACTTAAATTACCTAGAGAAGGCATGAAATTAACAAACAGAAAATTGTTGGCGTTGATCGGGATTAGCTTATTGGGTTTTATTGGATTGATTGACTTCACAATAGTAAATACAGCCCTTCCTTCAATCCAAAAGGATCTTTCCGCTGTAGCGCCATGTCGCTTTCATTTTGTATATCACTCGCCGCTTTTATACTTGTTCTTTTTGTAATGAAGAAAACAAGCAGTTGAAAATTAACAAAAACATAAATAAGTTAGATAATAAGGAGGTGTACACATATGCGATTTATAACAAAACTATTAGTATTTTTTATTTTCGTAGTGAGTCTTCTAGCAACTGGAGCAAATGCAGTAGAAGGCAACGCTCCCAACAACGGTTGGGATTATGAAGGACAGCTCATTGTAATCAATGCTTCTACAGGTTCGATG
>JAHFBK010000043.1:8680-16001 GCA_023250035.1 Candidatus Dadabacteria bacterium | reverse complement strand
GGCCAATCTACTATAAGGACAACTTATGAAATTGCATCAGGTGTTAGTTTAATAATTTCTTATGAACTGGAAGCAAAGGTTTCCGATTTTAAAGGTTCGCTAAAAACCAAAAAAAGAATGTAGATTTCTTTCTCTATCTATTATATAATATTAAGTTGATAATTTCCTGTAGCTTGCTATAGGTTTTCCACAATCCTGTATTGTCATTGCGAACGAAGTGAAGCAATCTCTCATTTTAGATTGCTTCGTCACGGAGTTTATCCTGAGCACCTCGGCTTCGCTCAGTGTAAACTCTGTCGAAGGATTCCTCCCAATGACAGTGTGGCGTTTCAATACAGAAGGGTTTTAATGCAGGTCAATAAAATTTAAGGAGGGAGATGTGGATGAAAAAGTTAATTCCAGGCTTAATAATTACCTTTTTGATAATTTTCCCTCCAACTTTAAATGCTCAGAACTTTAGTTCTGGAGGATTTACCAATGGTGGGTTTAGGAGCGGTGGTTTTGCTCGTACCGGAGGTGTTAGTAAAATCTCGGGTTTTAAAGGGGGGTTCGGTAATAGTGCCGCGACCTCAAACGCTTCCGGAATGGGACCGAAAAATGGAAATAGCAAAGGCTTTGCAAGGTCAAATTTTAAAAGAGGAGGTTTTAGCCCCAATCTTTCTAATAAACCTAACGCCCCATTTTCTAATAATACTCCATATATAAAAAGACAATCTATAAATGCTGGCATTTCAAATCAAAAGCTTCAAAATATTAACAATCCACAAGGTGGGTTATTTAAAACTGTTAAAAACGAACCAAAGAATATTAATCCAAATTTACTCACAAAGACTGGCAACTTTAAATCAAATTCATTAAAAAATGGGATTTTAGCTAAAGAAAACAGAAACATAGCTCTCAAAGATGATGTTAATCCAACACCCATGGGAGGAAGTATTAATTCTTTCACAAGCGGCCGTAATAAGTCACAATTAATGTCAAGAGGATTAAACTTAAATACTTTGAATAATAATCGCATTTCTAATATAAAGAATGTCAATGTTAGCCCAAACTCATTAATTAACAGAATCCCACCGAAAAAAGAAATCAGTTCAATCCAAACTGATCTTTCAAATACTCCTTCCAGAAATGCTGAGATAACTCATTGGGTTGACAATGGTGTGAGTCATTTTACCAATCGTATCACTTCACTTCCAAATGGAGAGAAGACAGTTAATGTTATTAATGGAAATAACTCGGTTCCAGTATCAAGAGATATAAACGTAGATAGGAATCTTTCTACCTCAGGCGCTTTGACAAATTCTTTGTCTACAAACTCAAAAAACCCAGTAAGGCTTTCTATGAAACGGAATACTAATTCTTTGCATTCTAATAACGGTTTTGTCGATGATAATATTCATGTATCGACTAATAACGTATTTAATTTTTCTTTTAACTTCTTTTTTCCCAGTCCATTCTTTTTCCAACCCTTTTTCTTTCCCGCATTCTTTGATCCATTTGTATTTAATCCTTTATTTCCATCACCGTTTTTCACATTTAATCCCTTAATACCTCCACCTGTGATCGATCCATTTCTATTCCAACCATTTTTTGTATCGCCGTTCTTTAGTCCGTTTCCTTTTACCACGGTCTTTTTCATCAATACATTTGTATCTAATGATGTAATAATTGACTGATCGAGTGATGTAAAATCCATCCGATCTATTGGAGTTTTAAAGGGATTGGCAGGTTTCTTATCCTTGACAATCAAAGGGGATTTGGTACAATCCTTCACTGATTTTAAACGTGGGTAGGGATTATATGAAGACATTTATGGCAAGAAGTGAAGATATACAAAAGAAATGGTATCTCATAGATGCAAACGGAAAAACAGTTGGAAGGCTTGCAACAAAAATCGCAACTATCTTAAGAGGTAAGGGAAAACCCGAGTTCACCCCCCATGCAGATATAGGAGATTTTGTTATCGTAATTAACGCTGATAGGGTTAATTTTACGGGCAAAAAATTGAGCAAAAAAACATATTATTGGCATACACTATATCCTGGTGGTTTAAAGTCTATAACAGCCGAGAAATTGCTTAAAGAAAAGCCTGAGGAAATCTTACAAAAGGCCGTTTGGGGAATGCTTCCCAAGACAAAATGGCAAAAAAAGTTAATTACTAGGTTAAAAATCTATTCAGGGAATGAACACCCTCATAAGGTTCAAAACCCTGAAAAGTTGGAGGCGTAGTTAGTTCTAATGGCCGAGGTTATGTATCAGGGAACAGGAAGAAGAAAAACCTCAGTTGCCCGTGTTTTACTCAGGGTAGGTGAGGGGAAGATCTCAATAAATGAGAGACCGGTTGAATTTTACTTTCCACGTGAAGCATGGAGGATACACGCACTTGAGCCGCTCCAGGTTACTCAAACATCAGGGAAATTCGATGTGGTTGTAGATGTAAGTGGTGGCGGTCTCAGGGGTCAGTCGGGTGCTATACGGCACGGGCTTGCAAGGGCTCTTCTTCGTGTTAGTGAAGCATTTAGAAAGTCACTTAAAAGTGCAGGGCTTCTTACTAGAGACCCCAGAATGGTTGAGAGTAAGAAATACGGAAGAAGAAAGGCTAGACGGGGTCAGCAGTACTCAAAGAGGTAGTATTCTTTGGGATTTGGGGTGTATCCCCGATCCCCCCGATTGAGTCGGGGGCGGGGATCAAGAGGGGGGGGTAGTTAGGGAACCATGGGATCTGGGGTAGTGACCAAAGAGGGAGGATTTTAGGGAACCATGGGATCTGGGGTAGCGACCAAAGAGGGAGGATTTTAGGGAACCATTTGCCAACCAAGAAAAAGAAATCCAACTATAAACAAAGTGAAGAGATTAAACCGCCTCAAGGAAGGCTTGGCGTTTTGCTTCCTGGATTAAGTGGTGCTGTAAGCACTACATTCATTGCTGGTATTGAGGCAATTAAAAGAGGGCTTGGAAAACCTTTCGGTTCTCTTACACAGATGGGGACAATTAGACTCGGAAAAAGAACAGAAAAAAGGTCTCCCCATATCTTAGATTTCGTTCCCCTTGCACACACTCAGGATCTTGTATTTGGAGGTTGGGATATCTTCCCTGATAATAGCTACGAAGCAGCGCTAAAGGCTGGTGTACTAGAAAAAAACCTTCTTGACGAATTAAGATTAGAGCTTGAAGAAATTAATCCGATGCCTGCTGTTTTTGACAGAAGATATGTGAGGAACCTTAATGGCATTCACCTAAAAAAAGAAAAAACAAAAATGCACTTTGCAGAGCGGCTTATTGATGATATTAAAAACTTTAAAAAGGAAAATAAGCTTGACCGCCTTATTATGATATGGTGTGGTAGCACGGAGATTTATATCAAGCCTTCAAAGGTTCATAGCACTATCCAGAATTTTGAAGAGGGCCTTAGAGACAACCACCCTGAAATTGCGCCAAGCATGATTTATGCCTATGCTGCAATTCAATGCGGGGTACCATACGCAAATGGAGCGCCCAACCTTTCAGCCGATATTCCGGCGCTCATCCAAATGGCTAAGAGAAAAAAGGTCCCTATAGCCGGTAAGGATTTTAAAACAGGACAGACTCTAATGAAGACAATAATTGCTCCGGGGCTAAAGGCCAGGATGCTAGGTCTTAAGGGATGGTTTTCTACTAATATCTTGGGGAACAGAGATGGCGAGGTCTTAGACGACCCATATTCATTTAAAACAAAAGAAGAAAGTAAGCTGAGTGTGCTCGAATATATTCTTCAACCCGACCTATATCCAGAGCTTTATTCGGATTATTATCATAAGGTGAGAATTAATTACTACCCTCCTAGGGGCGATGCAAAAGAAGCTTGGGATAACATTGACATATTCGGATGGCTTAGTTACCCGATGCAAATAAAGATTAACTTCCTGTGTCGTGACAGCATTCTTGCTGCTCCGATTGTACTTGATCTGGTTCTCTTTCTTGACCTCGCTAAGAGGGCAGGTTTATACGGGATTCAGGAATGGCTCTCGTTCTATTTCAAGAGCCCGATGTTTGGAGAAGGGCTTTATCCGGAACATGACCTTTTCATTCAACTTATGAAATTAAAAAACACCCTCAGATACCTAAAAGGGGAAGAGCTCATTACCCACCTTGGATTAGATTATTACGACTACTACGAGCCTGGGTGAGTTTTAGACAGAATTTACATTGGAAATGGCTGACACACACCTAAGACTAAGAAAAACACAAAGCTTCTAAAGGCAACTCAGAAAATCATCAAGACTTAATCCTGCCTGCTTAAGGATGCTTTGAAGAGTTCCTCTCTTTAAATCTTTATTATGATATGGTAACACAACTCTTTTTGATGGATGAGAGGGATGTTTTAGTATGATATGGCTCCCAGTTTGATGATGAATATAAAATCCAGCCCTTTGAAGAGCTCTCAGAACTTCTTTTGGTTTCAGGGATGGTAGAGCAGGAGACATATATATTACAAGGCATCAACAGCAATCTTGATCCTCTCTTGTAGTGAGTTGTCTTCCTCTGGAATGGGTTCACCATCTTTGATTAAACTTTCTAAGTAGGCTCGAATAGCATCACGTGCCATCTCCCTAGCTTCATCTAGTGTATCACCTTCAGTTACAAGCCCTGGAAGTGCAGGTACTGTTACTATATAACCGCCTTCTGGAGCAGGCTCGAAAAATACAGTGTAAGAATATTCTTTGGTTGACATACATATTCTCCTAGATTGAAGCACCTTTTTTCATAGATATATTTAACCTATATCCTAACCTTACACCAATTTTAGATTGTTACCAAATCCGGTTAATTACTTCATCCTTCCACTTCTGTAGCAGCGGCTTTTATCCGTGAGTGTAGTATCAGGGATGATGCTCCTACAGCACAATTGTTTATACGTGTAGGAGCCCAGCCTCCAGCTTCGAAGGAATCGCGCAACGATGGCGCTCCTACTTGAGGAGAGCATTTTTGAACACTTAATAATAACTGATGTTACGCATGGATATACTCAAGGTAAGCATAAAGCTGTCATTCCCGCATGTATTTAGCGAGAATCCAATGTCTAAGCCCTTCATGGATGCCCGATTAAACTTGTCCCCGCATGTCACTCGAATAAAGCATTCGAGTGCAAGCTTAAGCGGGGAGCATTCGGGCATGACAAAGTGTAAAATATACGTAACACGAGTTAATAACTGGAAATGGTATTATTCCCTTACACCCGCCCTAATTTGAGCGAGTCTAAGTCTTCTGTTTAGCTCTTCGAATTCCTTTTTATTTCCACCAAAGTTTTTAAGTTCTTCCAGAATGGCTTCTAATTCCCTTTGTGCAACTTCCATATGTATACTAGCCGGGTCCTCTAGATTATCTGTGAGAATACTTACCTTATCTTCTCTAACCTCCGCAACACCTCCAGATATGATATACCTTCTTTCAACCCCACCCTTTGTGTATCTGAGTTCCCCAGGCATAAGAAGCGTTATAAAAGGAACATGTCCTGGAAGAACCCCGAATTCTCCAAGCTCCCCAGGTGCTACAACCTCATCTACCTCTTCCTTGACAGCTAGCGTCGAGGGTGTCACGACTTTGAGTTCTATTTTGTCCGCCAATTTCTATGTCTCCGTTGTAGGGGTAACCCTTGCGGTTACCCCTTATGAGGGCAGGTGTAAAATCTGCCCCTGCAAATTATCCCGATATAAGCTGCTTGGCTTTAACATAAACCTCTTCTAGATTTCCAACCATATAAAAAGCCTGCTCAGGAACCTCGTCCATATTTCCCGAAAGGATTTCTTTAAATGCTACAATGGTCTCTTTAATCGGTACGTATTTACCAGGAGTCCCAGTGAACTGCTCTGCTACGCTGAAGGGTTGTGAAAGAAGCCTTTGAATCTTTCTTGCTCTTGCAACAGTAAGCTTGTCTTCTTCAGAAAGCTCATCCATGCCAAGAATCGCTATGATTTCCTGAAGCTGCTTGTAACGCTGGAGTAATCTTTGAATCTCACGCGCAACCTTGTAGTGCTCTTCTCCAACAATTCTTGGGTCTAGGATTCGAGAGGTTGAATCTAAGGGGTCAACCGCGGGGTAGATTCCGAGCTCTGTAAGCTGACGAGAGAGAACTATAGTTCCATCTAGGTGAGCAAATGTTGTTGCAGGCGCGGGGTCCGTTAAGTCGTCTGCTGGAACATAGATTGCTTGGACTGAGGTGATTGAACCCTTTACAGTTGATGTGATTCTTTCCTGAAGCTCTCCAAGGTCTGTTGCAAGCGTAGGTTGATAACCTACGGCAGAGGGAATTCTACCAAGAAGCGCTGACACTTCAGAACCCGCCTGGGTAAATCTAAATATGTTGTCAATAAATAGAAGCACATCCTGTCCCTCTGTGTCTCTAAAGTATTCTGCAAGTGTTAGAGCGGATAACCCAACACGCGCCCTCGCTCCTGGAGGTTCATTCATCTGTCCAAAAACCATACCTGTATTTTTGATAACTCCAGACTCTCTCATGTCAAGCCAGAGGTCATTTCCCTCACGTGTTCTTTCACCAACACCGCCAAAGACAGAAATACCACCATGTTCCTTCGCAACGTTATGAATAAACTCCATAAGAAGTACTGTCTTTCCGACACCTGCTCCACCAAAGAGACCAATTTTTCCACCTTTAAGGAAAGGGGCTAGAAGATCAATCACCTTAATTCCTGTTTCAAACACCTCGAGCTTTGTGCTTTGCTCCACAAACTTAGGCGCGGGGCGGTGTATAGGCCAGCGTTCTTCCGTTTCTATTGGACCGAATTCGTCAATCGGTTCTCCTACCACGTTCATTAGTCTTCCCAGAGCCTCTTTCCCAACGGGGATTGAGATTTCTTCACCAGTGTTTAGCGCATCTTCTCCCCTTTTAACTCCATCTGTTGAATCCATAGCGATACAACGTACGCGTCTTCCACCAAGCTGCTGAGCAACCTCAAGCACCAGATTCCATTTATTATCGTTTAAAAGTGGATTAGTGATTTTAAGAGCTGTATATATCGGTGGAAGGTTCTCGTCTTTAAACTCCACGTCTACTACGGGGCCCATGACCTGTACGACCTTTCCATTTCCGACATCTGTTCCCATTTTATTCCATACCTCCTTTTCAGTTAGCCACAAAGGCACGAAGACACTAAGCAATACAAAAATAAAATTTTATTTCTTGGTGCCTTAGTGTCTTGGTGGCTAATTAGTCAACGCCTCCTTTTCTTAAAGCCTCGGTACCATTTACTATGTCCATAAGCTCTTTGGTAATAAGAGCCTGCCTTGTTTTATTGAATAAAAGAGTGAGCCTTCTCATCACGTC
>JAHFBK010000043.1:0-8580 GCA_023250035.1 Candidatus Dadabacteria bacterium | reverse complement strand
CTAATTAGTCAACGCCTCCTTTTCTTAAAGCCTCGGTACCATTTACTATGTCCATAAGCTCTTTGGTAATAAGAGCCTGCCTTGTTTTATTGAATAAAAGAGTGAGCCTTCTCATCACGTCTTCTGCATTCCTTGTGGCGTTCTCCATAGCCGCCATGCGCGCAGCATGCTCGCTTGTTATTGATTCTAGTATTGCCCTTTCTAAACGAACCTCTATGAATTTGGGAAGTATAAATTTAAGTACCTCAGGTCTTCCTGGCTCATATATGTAATCCACAGGCTTCGAATCGCCGATTTTTTCTATAGGTTCTATAGGGAGAAGTTTTTCAAATGTTATTATTTGAGAAAGCGCAGATTTAAAGTAGTTATAGACCAAGATAATCTCATCACACTCACCATTTATAAATTCATGAGTTAATAACGCTGAAATCTTTCTTGCTACTTCACCGAAGTTTCTCTCGTTTACTCCAATGTAATCGTTTCTCGACAGAGCCTTACGTCTTAAAAAATAATCCCTCCCTCTTCTTCCGATAAACATGAATGTGACCTGCTCGTAGGCCTTGGCATCCACAGATATATAAGTTTCAATTCTTCTAATAAGATTGCTGTTAAAGCTTCCACAAAGACCCCTGTCTGAAGTCATAAAAACCAGATTGAGCTTTTTTCTTTCTTCAGGACGTCTTAGAAGAGGATGCAACTCAGGATCACATCTCGTAGCTAGATTTCTGGCTATTTCATCAAATGAGTCAGAGTAAGGGCGAAAGGCTTGAAGAAGACCCTGAGCGCGCTGAAGCTTTACGGCAGAAATAAGCTTCATTGCCTTCATTATTCTCTGGGTGCCTTTTACGCTACCGATCTTCCTTCTGATTTGTCTTAGACTTGGCATTGGTTTTCTTTTCGTCAGGCGTGAGTCGTTAGGCGTGAGGTGATTTACGATTTACCCCTGACGCCTCACGCCCATCGCCTCACGATAATTATTTCAGTTCCCCCAATTTCTCCCTAAGCTCATCAAGAGCCTTTCTTGTCCTCTGAGCTAAATCATCAGTTATATCTTTTTTCGTTCTAATTTCTTCAAGAAGATTTTGATACTGTGCCTCAAAGAAAACAAAAAGCTCCTTTTCATATCTTTTAACTACCTCTATAGAATATCCGTCTACATAGCCGTTTGTAACAGCATAGATAAGAAGTACCTGCTTCTCCACTGGAAGCGGCTGATATTGATCCTGCTTGAGAGCCTCAACAAGCCTGCTACCACGAGCAAGCTGGGCCTGGGTGACCTTATCTAAGTCTGATGCAAATTGTGAGAAGGCTTCAACCTCTCTATACTGTGCAAGCTCAAGTCTTAGCCTTCCAGCAACCCTCTTCATCGCACGGATCTGAGCAGAGCCGCCGACGCGGGATACTGAAAGGCCCACATTAATGGCGGGTCTCACGCCTGCATAGAAAAGGTCGCTTTCGAGATAGATCTGTCCATCCGTTATTGATATAACGTTTGTCGGAATGTATGCTGAGACGTCGCCAGCTTGGGTTTCTATTATAGGTAGTGCAGTGAGTGAACCAGCTCTATCTTCATCCCTCATCTTTGCCGCACGCTCAAGAAGCCTAGAATGTAAATAGAATACGTCCCCGGGGTAAGCCTCACGGCCTGGTGGACGTCTTAGGAGTAGCGAAAGCTGACGGTATGCCCATGCGTGTTTTGTAAGGTCATCATAAATCACAAGTGCGTGTCTTCCTGTATCCCGGAAGTATTCACCTAGAGTGCATCCAACATAAGGGGCAATAAATTGAAATGGTGCAGGATTGCTTGCGGTGGCAGCAACGACGGTTGTATATTCCATAGCGCCAAATTCTTTTAGTTTGTCAACGACCTGTGCAACAGTTGACTGTTTCTGGCCAATGGCAACATATATGCAGTAGACATCCCCTCCCTTCTGATTAATAATAGTGTCAACTACAATTGCCGTTTTTCCAGTCTGACGGTCTCCTAGTATTAATTCTCTCTGCCCCCTGCCTATTGGGATCATCCCATCTATAGCTTTGATTCCTGTCTGAAGCGGTTCACGAACGGGCTGGCGATATACAACACCTGGAGCCTTTATCTCGATTCGTCTGTATTCCTTTGCCTGAATCTGACCCTTGCCGTCAATTGGCTGTCCAAGCGCATTTACAACTCTTCCTTTCATATCATCACCAACCGGGACCTCAGCGATTCGTCCTGTGCGCTTTACCATATCGCCTTCCTCGACATGTTTATCTTCCCCGAATATTGCGATACCGACGTTGTCTTCCTCGAGGTTTAAAACAAGCCCCATGATTCCACTCTGAAATTCGACAAGCTCTCCCGCCATAGCTTCGCTCAGGCCGTATGCACGTGCTATGCCATCACCTACTGAGGTTACTGTTCCAACCTCAGAGGTTACAATTTCACGCTCGTACCCCTTGATTCTACCCTTTAGAATTTCACCAATTTCTTCTATCTTAATTTCCTCCATATTTTCTATAGCTCCTTCTTCATTATTTAGCCACAAAGGCACTAAGTCGCGAATTCAATAAAAAACTTTGTGTCTTAGAGTCTTGGTGGTATTGCTTTAAACAGAGAGAATACGCCTTATTCTCTCTAGTTGGGTTTTAATACTTCCATCAAATACCTTATCCTCAACCTTTGCTATAACTCCACCTAGGATCGAAGGGTCAACTTTAACTGTTATTTCAACGTCTTTTTCCATAAGCTTATTCAGTCTTTCTTTTATTCTACCTAAGTTCTCCTGTGAAGGATTTACAGCTACTGTGACCTCTGCCTTCACCTTTCCGGAGGCTTTTCTAATCTTTTGCATAAACGGTCCTTCGGATTTTACTAGAGCCTTAAATTTGCCAAGCTCGATCACTAACTTAAGGAAATTTAAGGTCAGATTATCAAATCCAGCCTTTTCACCAATCCCACTGACTATTTCTTTTCTCACATTAATATCATAAACAGAGCTTCCTAGAATATTTCTTACTTCATCTTGAGATGAAAGGAGTCCGAGGAACCTTTCAAGGTCTGATGTGACACTATCTAGCTTTCCTTCCTCTTTTGAAGCCTGAAGAAGTGCTTCTGTTAAATCCCTCAGTGTTGCGACTGACGCCATTTCTCTTCGTCTACCTTTTTTACAAAGTCGTCAATAAAACGCCCTTCGTCAGATTCAATCAGATTTTGTTTGAGTATTACTTCAGCCAGCCCTATTGCCAATGAGACAGCTTCAGATTGAATCTCCTGTTTCGCCTTAGCAGTTTCAAGTCTGATTGTTTCCCTTGCCTCCTCCCTAATCTTTTGAGAAGCAAGCTCAGTGTGTCTCAGGATCTCGTTTCTTTCGATTTCTCCTTCTTTTTTAAGAATTTCCCTGAGAGCCTTGATTTCTACATCAATTTTACTCATTTTCTCAGCGTACTCTTCATACCTCTTTTTTGCCCCTGCTATAACCTTTTCAGCCTCATCTATTGAGTTACCTATTATACCTCTCCTTTCAATAAGAAAATTTCTTATAGGTTTTTTAAGATAATAGACAAGCACAGCAAGGAGAATAACTAAGTTTACTGTATACTGGGCAACATAACTCCAGTTAAATCCACCCCCTTCTTGAGGGGCAGTTGTAATTACTAAACTTATCAGGTCTGAGATGATCAAAACTATAACTCCCTTCCGAGCACTTGTGAAGCCATGTTACGGGCTAGTATTTCTATCTCAGGTTTTATCTTTGCCCTAATCTCTCTAGCTTCCAACTCTAGCTTGGCTTTAGCTTCTTCTAAAAGGGTTTGAGCTTCACTGTGTGCTTTTGCAATCATTTCTTCAGCAGCAGCCTGGGCCTGGCGCCTTATCTCATTTCTTTCTTCCATTGCTTTAGCCCTTACCTCATCCAGTTTTTCTTTATATTCTTTTATTATTTGCTCAACCTTTCTCTCAAGTTCCTTGGCTTCTTTGATTCTTCCTGTTGTCAGTTGTTCTCTTCTTTCTACAAGCTGAAGGAGTGGTTTAAATAAAAGGGAGTTTAGAATGAAGATTGTAGCTATAAATATTACTATCTGAATGATTAAAGTCTTATCAATCTTTAGAAGCTCTTCAGCAGCATTTGCATTAATTGTGGAAATAACAAGGGTTGTAAGAACAAAAAGTAAACCCTTTTGCAATATAAATTTTTTCATGCGCCGTGATCTCCAGAGGGTTTTACACTTTGCTGCGGTAGAACATATGTAAAGGCACAGAAAACCCCTTCAAAAGGAAATTGACATACTTCTTCGACATTCATCTGGGATTTTACGTTCCTTATGGAGTATAAAAGCTATAAATTTTTAACATAAAATTAAAAAATGTCAAACTATTCTAACTTTGTAAGTTGCATAAATCGTTAAATTATCTTGATGTGGGCATTGAAAAGTGCTATGTATGATCCTTAAACTCAGGGGAGGTGCATGTGAATATTTAACTCCACGAATGCACATGTACAGATGGTGTCGATAATGAAGGGGATATAGATTCGGGGGACTCTAGTTGTACTGACGTAAATGCGGACGAGGAATCACTAGTCAATGCTCTATTTTTTATATGCGGGACAGGAATGTCCCGCCTATGCTTATGTAGGATTTTAATATATGTAGATAGGCAGGGTTTTCTAACCCTGCACAAATTGCTAACTACTTTTACTTGCTTGGATGGATAACAGACAATTCAATCGGGTAGGCAACGAGTCTTGCTCGTTGCCATCCACCAGCAAGCCCGTCCCGAGCCGAGTCGAGGGGACTGGTGGACTACCCAGTGGGATTGCCTTATGTTTGTTTCCCGATCAAATTTTCAAACACCATAAGACCTCGGTACATTTTTTCTGACTAAAGCCTAATATTCACTCCAAATAGAAATGAAACAAAGAAGTCTTCACCAGGACCGGGGGCAGGGTTTGCATACACATGCCCACCAAGACCAAAATGGTCTGTTATCATGTAATCCAACCCACCTCCTAGGACAATTAGAAATGATGTTTCTGTATCATCATTTTGATCAGAGACTAGAACACCTGCACCGGCTTCAAGCGAAGGTAGAACTTTCGGCGCCTCTGGAATAGAGATCGTGTATTTAATGTTTCCTGAAAAACCATAAAGCTGCTCGTCATCGCTCAGACCAATCTGAACAAGTGGACCTAATGAGAAACCGTAAGCTAGGGGAAAATCAAATTTTCCACCTATCAAAAACGTTTCGGGATCTACAGTAAATCCTATCCCAAGCCCTAAGGTTGGACGCCCTTCGTATGCCTTAGCTGATACGACTGAAGACGCTAAAATAAGAATTACTGCAATGAGCTTTTTCATATTTGTCCTCCTTTAGAGAGATTGTTTTTTAATACCTCATGTTTGTATTAGAGTCAAGGAATATTTGAGATGAGTTTAATAATCTAAGTCTTTGATTCTTAGTCGGACCTCTTTTTTCCCATTCCACACGTTAAATTCTGGTGTAAAAGCCATATCAATTCTATTTGGTACTTTTATTGGTTCTTTTAGATTAAACCAGACGGCGTC
Source organism: Candidatus Dadabacteria bacterium (assembly GCA_023250035.1). Lineage (GTDB taxonomy): Bacteria > Desulfobacterota_D > UBA1144 > Nemesobacterales > CSP1-2 > CSP1-2. The sequence goes on along the minus strand of JAHFBK010000043.1, from coordinate 3,036 downwards.
AAAAACCCTGTCTTTCTGTTTTAGCTTAAGACTTAAATGCCTATCTTTAAATAACCTCTCGGAAATCACTTCAAGCGACTTTGCTAAAAAAACAGGCTCTGGATTTCCGATTCCAAATGGGGCAAGAAGCTCGAGCTCTGAGACAACTTCATCCGTAATCTCAACTAAATCCACAACATCGTCAATCTTAATCATAGAAACAAAATCACCCGTCGACTCCGATATAGCTATTTCAAATCTTTTTCTAAACTCATCAATCCTTTCCTCCTTTATGGAAATACCTGCTGCAAGCTCGTGTCCGCCAAATTGCTCAAATAACTCTTTACATTCTGAAAGAGCCGCATAAATATTTATTCCCTCAATACTTCTACCCGACCCTTTTCCAACACCGCTTTCTTGAATAGATATTAGAATCGCAGGCTTTTGGTATCGCTCAACTAATTTTGTCGCCACGATACCTATTACGCCGACGTGCCAGTTGGGAGATGAAAGAATAATGGAGTTAGATCTAAGAAACTCTGGGTTTGACTCTATTAGCGAAAGAGCGTCGAGGAAGATATCTTCCTCTGTATTTTGTCTTTTTGAATTCTCTTGGTTCAGGATTTTAGCAAGTTCTCTCGATTTTTTTAAATCCTGTGAGATTAGTAATTCAACTGCTACACTAGCACTTTGAAGCCTTCCTGTTGCATTTATCCTTGGTCCTAACTTGAAGCCGATGTCATATGAATTTACCTCACCTTCAATACCGCTTACCTCTTTTAGCGCAATCATGCCTGGCCGCCTAGGGCTCAACATTCTTTTCATACCCTCCTTTACAAATATTCGGTTTACGTTCGTAAGCGATGCGCAATCCGCAACCGTTCCTAGAGCGACGAGGTCTAGATAATCACCAAGATTGGGCTCATTCCTGTCGTGAGCCGTCTCGCCTGAGCTCGACGCAGGCTCAGGACGTGCTTTTCTGAAGAAGCCTGATTCTCTTAGAGCTCTTCTAAGTGCAATCGCTAGATTGTAAATCACTCCAACCCCTGCGATCTCCTTTCCGGGATACGTGCATCCTATTTGATGAGGATTTAGGACCGAAACAGCTTCTGGAATTATTTCGGGAGGCTTATGGTGATCTGTGATAATAAAATCTACATCTAGTTTTTTAGCGTCTTCAACCTCTTTCCATGCTGTAATTCCACAGTCGACTGAGATTATCAGTGAGACACCATCATTTTTTAATTTTTTTATCGCTTGAAGATTTACTCCGTAACCTTCCTTAAGTCTATCAGGATTATAGTAAGTAACACTTGCGCCCAAGTTCTTCAGGAAGGTATAAAAAAGGGATGTAGCTGTAACGCCGTCAACGTCATAATCCCCATAAATCGCAATTTTCTCTGTCCTTTGTATAGCTCTTTTAATTCTTTCTACAGCTTTATCCATTCCCTTCAAAAGATAAGGGGAGGGGAGATCAAAAAGGGTGCTTTTTAAAAAGAACTCTGCCTCAGCTTCGTCTTTAATCCCTCGGTTTATTAGCACCTGGGCTGTAATCGGTGATATTCCTAGAGCTTTGACGAGCTTCTCATTGAGCTTTGGATTTTGTTTTTCTATAACCCAGTGTTTTTTCATTTTGAGTTACGAAGTTAGAAATATTTATTAGTGTCAACTAAAGCAAATTCTTCTTGTAGAGCGGGGTGATCCCACCCCTAAAGATAGGCGGGGTTTTCCAACCCCCGCCTGTCAATGCGGGACTGAATAATTACTCTTCTTTAATTGACTTACAAGTCCCCTAAGTCCTAGTATGTAGCTATACACTCCAAATCCTGATATGACTCCTGATGCTACAGGAGATATAAAAGACTTCTGCCTAAACTCTTCGCGTCTGTAAACGTTTGAGATGTGAACTTCAACTGTTGGAATTCCGGTAGAAGAAATGGCGTCTCTTATTGCAACACTTGTATGGGTGTAGGCAGCAGGGTTTATAATTAGCCCGTCATACCTTTTTGTGGCATCTTGTATTTTGCTCACGATTTCGCCTTCAGAATTAGACTGAAAAGATTCAACCTGAACCCTAAGTGCCTTGGCTTCTTTTCTTATAAGTGAATTAATTTCCTCTAGGGTTGTCTTGCCATAAATTTCAGGCTCACGCTTACCAAGAAGGTTAAGATTTGGTCCATGAATTACGAGTATTTTCATGTTTATGAAGTTTTTATCTCCTTGAAATGATATTACTTTAGAATTGCGAGTGGAGTCAAGAAATCTTGGATAAGGATCTTTTTGAAATAATGGATTTTATAGAAGAAGAGTCTCTGGGATAGGTAAACAGATACAGTCGGAATTTAATTTGATAATTCCCCTTAGCTTGCTCCTGGGTTTCCGCTGTCATTGTGAACACATTCAGCCCCTCCCACCCTCGTCCGAACTGGGGACTCGGGACATGCTTAGTTAAGCGTAAACTCCGTGAAGCAATCTGGCACGATGTGTCATTCCGAACGCTTCGGGAAATCTTGCCTTCATTGGTAAATAAGCTCTCTCACATTCTCCATAACATGCGTTCAGCACAGGGTTTGAAATGACAAAGGAAAGCTATTGCTTAAAGCCACAACTTGTCATTTCGACCGAAGGGAGAAAACCTTGTTTTGAACGAAGTGAAAATTCTTTTAGATCTCACACATTCGTTCGAGATGACATTGGTGTTTGAAGTCATTCCAAACCATGTCCTGAGCCGAAGCTCTGAGCCCTTCGACAAGCTCAGGGCTGGCTCTGAGTGAAGTCGAAGGATTCCTCGCATCCCCGTATTGTCATTGCGAGCGAAGCGTGGCAATCTCGTTTTTAGATAGCTTAGTCTCCTTTGCTTTGCTCTGGCCGCGGCTCACTTCTCCTAGTAATGACCAAAGGAGTCGATTGTTTAAACGCTAATACTCTGCAGCTTGGAGGCTGTCTGACAATAGTTCAAAATATCAAGAAATTAAATATGCAAACTGTCTCGTATAAAGAATATCCGGTTTTTGTTGTGTTAATTCTGTTGTCGAAGAAGTCTTCATCATCTTCCGC
>JAHFBK010000152.1 GCA_023250035.1 Candidatus Dadabacteria bacterium | reverse complement strand
CTAGTGCAAAAGGAACTGTCAATCCGTCTGACATTCCAATAACTATGTCTCTAACCACATCACTAGCAGTGAAGTGGCGCTCGATGTGTAATGTCTGTGGCATGGTCGTCCTCCTAAAATTACAGAGATTTACCTCTTTGCAGTCCCGAATGATTTCCAAACTGTATCAATATAGGCTCAGCCATTCCTCCAGGGCTGAATATAGTTCATAGCCTCTTTTGAGTACTTCCCACACTTAAATTTCCTTACATTCATGAAACTATCAAGCTGAGTTGTATACGACATTTTTTGTATAAAAGAAGCTTTTCCAAATCAAAAATTTAGATGAGCAAAGCAAAGTACGAACTTTTATGCTGTGTTGTAAGCTGTTCCTTCTTTTAGTATTACGAATTTGCTTTTAAACTTTATGTTTAATGTCACTCTATCACATCGCTAATTAGCGGTGGTTTAATCCAACCACCACTTGATATAAATTGGATAATTAAAGGGCAAGAGATTCTTCTACTTTTAGCAATTCTCAATCATACGACCAAGATAATGTTGGCACAAATTGGCTTCCCTTTGCTGTTGACACGCCGGGCAGTCTCTCCTGTTTTCGAGATTTAACAGACAGTGTCTGTTGAGTTGGGGATTTACCAAACATTGCTTCGGGTTTTTGTTCCTTGACGGATTCATCAGACAGTGTCTGACGAATTGGAAAGTTTTGATGAAAAAGCCTCATCATCTTTAAATTTGTATGAGAAAAGCCTCTTCCACATTTTGGGTCATATCTGTTGATAATCTTTCTAATCCTCATCTCCACCCAATATCATCCTCTCTGCTTTTTCTTTTGCTTTTGCTAAAATCTCTTTTGTCTCCTCCTTGAGCTTTTTTGCTTTTTCCATTCTTTTATGAACCTCCTCGGCAATTCTTTGTTGAATGGAGAGAGGAGGGAGTGGAATTAGAATATTATTGAAGACAAATATATCGAGTCTTCTTCTGCCTGTCGTACCTGTTATTTTCCCAAGTATTTGATTATATACAAAATTAGACCTTAGCATGTAAAACAGATAGCTTCCACTTATGTTATCTTTAGGCTCAACCACATAGAACTCAGTTGAAGTTAAAGCAAATTGCTTATTTTTTAAGTCCTCTACATAAATATATTTTCTGTTATAAATACTGGGTTCTATTCTTGCAAAAAGTATATCTCTCTCTTTTATTACCCCTCTTCCCTTTACATCTCTGTAAGGTCTACTAATAATGTTTTTAACTTCTCCACTAAACTCATCTGTTTCTGGAAGGCCAATATATGGCACAAAAGTATCTGGAGATATTTCTATCTTTCTTTGTGGATTTATAGTTGCAACTTCTTCCAGCCTCAATAATGGATGATTGGCTGTTATTGACACCCCGCCCTTATTTGCTTTAACAAGGTAGTAAGAAGGAGACAACTGTTTCCCTTTTACATCGCCAGAAGTAACTGAAAAGATTTGAGGCGTTTCAGTCTCAAATCTTTCTTGCGCTATACCAAGTTGTTCTGAAAGGTAAGGCTCTATAGAGTTTAAAAGGTTTGCAGCTTCAGCTTCTTTTTCTCTCTTTAATTTATAAGCCTCATCCATTATTGTGGCAATCTTGTCCTGGATTTCACGAGGAGGAATGGGAATAAGAAGCTTGCCAATTTCGGTCAAGTTAATGTTTGCTCTTGCCACAGGTCTTTTTAATCTATTCAACTGTTTTTGTCCCCATTTTGACCTCAATAAATGCAGGATATAAGAGGAGTTAATATCTTCTTTTAGCCTTACTCTTGCTATTGCCTGATTAATGTTTGCTTGGCATTCATCTTTGAATAGCGAGACCTTCCCAATGGTGGCACCTACAATGGCAATTAATAAATCACTTTTTTGTAATTGAGAATACTTCATTAAACCTTCATGGATTTCTTTTTTAATATAAATAAGAATATCGTAATCAATTTTATTATCCTCCTTCAAATCACCGCTTCTTATAAAAGGGATTCCTTCATTTTTTAAGGCATAGGCGGGACCTTTCGATTTTGGAGTGATACCACTAACTATTGAATAAGAAATTTTTTTGAGTGGTTTGATTATCCGAGTTATTAATTGTGAGTATAATTCTCGAAACTCTGGCCTGTAATAAGATGGGTCTATTCTCCCATCTACTTCGCCCCGCTCTACGACAAAGCAGAGCGGGGCCTTAACGAAAAAATCTATTTTGTTGGTCTTTCTAAATTCTTGCCAGGCTTTCAAGATGTCAGGAAATTCATCTTTATCCGGTCTTCCTGTGGCGTCGTAGCCAATATGTTCAGCGATGGCCATAAAGATAGGATAATCTTTTGGTAACCGCTCTCCTTCTTTCTTTTTCCTTAAAAACAAAAGAGAAGCTTTAACTCCAGAGCCTGTATCACCACTTCCCTTGCTTGACGGTCTTCTAAAAGCAGTTTGTGGGAGGGAAACCACTCCTAAAATCTGGGCTCGTTCAGCTATAAAATCCCTTACATATTGAAGGCTGGAATTGGTCAAGATGCCATCTGGTAAAACAATTCCCATTCTTCCACCCGGCTTTAAGAAATCAATACACCGCTCAATGAAAAGTATCTCTGTATTCTGCCGATTTCTCTTTTTGATTTTCCCACCAAGTTCATAACTTGCAAGGTAAGGTTTTTCTCTTTCCTTTATATCAGCGCCAAAAGGAGGATTGGTCAAAAGTAGGGTAAATTTCTTGTCAAAATATTCTCTTATTTTCTGCCTCTTCCAAATATCAGGGTTATCAAGGGCATCTGCATTTTCAATGTTTGTGTGCCCATCCTCATGGATAATCATATTCATCATCGAAACCCTTGCTAACTGACTATTTATTTCAATACCATAAACTTGTTTTAGAGCGAAATCTTGCCAGCGATAAGAGGCGTCCTTTTCATCTAACTTTGCATACAATTCCTTTCTCATTTTCTCAAGAGTGTAAATTAAGAATCCACCAGAACCGCAAGCTGGGTCAATAACAAAGTCATTGATATTGGGTTCCAAGAAATTTACTATAAAACCAACTATGGGTCTGGGAGTAAAATACTGTCCCATAGCTCCCCGAAAAACGCCACCTAAAAAGTGTTCGTACCCTTCGCCTTTAACGTCTAAATCAGTCCGAGCAAGAGAGATTCCCTGTAAAATTTCCGCTACTGTATAAATTATTGGATTATCCGTCTTTATTGACTCTACAAATACTTCAGGGTCGATTTCTTGGGCATCTTTGTAAATTTTTCCAATCCTTTCGCCTACTTCGTTTATTGTTTCATAAGTGCCGACTTGAAAACGATAATATTCGCCTTTTTTAGTAAGAAATCTTTCATCCTGAATTTTGCAATACATCAGCTTACTCATCTCATCGAAAGCTTCAGCAGGATTTCTTTTTCCACCTTCCCAGAGAGCATCATGGCATTGTTGGAATTTAGCTAAGAGTTCATCTCTATTAACATCTTTTAATTCTCTGCTCGGATCGTCTTTATCTTTGGGGCCGCCTTTCTTATAGAGATACTTTACGACTTTTCCGTATCTTACGGGAATGTCAGCGATAACATTCTTCTCTCTTTCTTGTTGTGGAAATCCTACAATATCTCTGGCGATTCTAACGCTACCAGCAACTAATATAGAATATTTAGCTCGGAGGGAATTGGCATTACCAATTGCTTGTTCATCGGCTTGGCTAATTTCAGCAGGCGATATACCATCCTTTTTACACTCAACTACAAGATAAGGTTTTTTCTTATCGTCATCCTCATAGACAACAATATCAGCTTTATCTTCAGGCTTACGACGAGGTACTAGAACTTCTAAATCAATTCGTTCCTTTGGATATTGATATTTTTTGATAAGTTCTAAATAGAAGGTAACGCGAACGGGTTCTTCTGGGTCAGTAAATTTATAACTTTTTTGCTGGGCTATATATTCAATTTTATTCTCCTTGAGCCTTATTAGCCCTTCACTCTCGCCTGTCACGATTGCTTCTTTTAGTGTTTCGTACTCATTAGACATGTTTCTCTCTCCCTATCTAATTTGCAAAGCAAAATGGTGGCTAACGTTCGGCGGTAACCCTCGTGTTAGCTGATGCGGGTCTCGGTGGTTGCCTCACCGTACCCCACAGGCATATCGCGTGTACGCAGGGCCAGGAATAGGCTGGCTGGTCCACAGCTCACCCAACGTTCACCAAACGACTCTGACAGACTCTCCCTCGCGTGGCTCCAGAACCAACGGCGCCAATCCTGGTCGTCTTTGATCGGGAGCCCTTGGTCTACCATCCGTTCGTCATTCAAGAATGCTAGATAGACGAGCACGACGGGAATGCCGTGATGGGCGAGCCACCATGTATGGGCCACACGATTGGAGAGCTGGTACGAGCTCTTCGTGGATATGCCGACACCGGGCTCTTGTGCCGCCAGTGCCTCGCGGGCTTGCTCGATCGCGTTCGTGATTTGAATGTGATTCTCTTTCGAGCGTGATGACGCATCGCTGCGGATGCGTTTACCACTTGTGCTGACCTCGAAACTGTGGGCCTTGGCTTCGACAAGCACAAGTCCACGCCGCTCACGGATACGACAGGTCGCGGCGAGGTCCCAATTCGGTGTGTTCGCACCCGTTGGATTCTGTAACCACCACTTGAGCAGGCTGGCCCACGGCGCCGCGTCCGGCATGTTTCGGGGACCAAAGGTCTCCAACCGGGCCTCTTTTGGATTGGACCAACCGGTTGGCATGACGCTGTCCGAGTCGCTTATCCGTGCTCCTGTCGGTTCGAGCATTGCGTTGAGCTCCCGGCTGAAGCTGGGAAGTTCGACCCAGTCGAGAATATGGCGGCGGCTGCCGCGGCACCTTTCCCTTAGGAGTTTCATGCGGAGCCTCATGTGAATCTGTTTGCCGAGGTACGCGAACCGAGACCCGTTTCAGTTAACATAAAATAACCGAACTACCTCGTTTATTCTCCCAAATTAGCTTATTTTGTGAAGTACTTAGTATATACACGATTATATCAATTTCTGAAGTGCTCCTTCAAGGGCTTTCATAAAACTTACAGCTCAACCCCTAGGCCACCACATGATTATTGCAACGCCGACTAAACAAATTGATCCACCAAATAAGTCAAAAGTATCGGGTCTTTTATTATCAATCAACCAACCCCAAAGAAGGGACAGAACAACAAAAACTCCACCATATGCGGCATAAACCCTGCCAAAGTGAGTAGGTTGAAAGGTCGGCACTACACCGTAAAGGAACAAAATTAACCCACCGAGAACACCGAGAAGAATTGCC
>JAHFBK010000151.1 GCA_023250035.1 Candidatus Dadabacteria bacterium | reverse complement strand
GTTTGATTAAGGTTGATGAGGAAATATGCTTTTCTGATGACTTAATAGCATTACTTAATGCTTACTTATGCTGTAGAAGTCTGTTTTATCGTATATTATCTGTAAAAATCTGATTATTTTTGTTTTTGATTGGCAAATTTTTACTGATTAAAGTGTGATTTAATTGCTAAGTTAGACTTAAATCGTTTAGAGTATACATAAATAGGATAAATTAGAAGTAGTACATAATGATTACTGTTAGTTATAATCCATTACTAATAATACTATGAGGTTAGTAAAGTATTTAATGTATTTTATTAGATATTGGTTGTAACTACCTATTTATTAGATATTATATACCTAGAATAGAACTAAGTTAATTATAGCTTCATCAAATCTACTATTACGGAAAGTATCTGATGTATAAAATAATTAAAGGAGCTTGTCTAGAACACGATTAACTATATTTGAGAATCCCCCTGATAATACGCCTCAAATCCCTATTCCTGTTGTTAAACTTGAACTCCATCTCTTTTAAATACAAATAATAATGCCTCCTGCTTATCCCATAATACCTCTTTAACTTGGTCTTGGCATATCCCCAAAAGTTCTCTATCCCATTTATATGATTCCTACCCTCTTTGATAAATCCCCTGTCATGATCAATCCTATAATGCTTAAACCCATCTAGCACTAACCCGTTATAAGAACGAAAACTATCTGAATAAACCACGCTCTCAGGTATTACCTTTGTCCGTATTATCCTTCGTAATGTTTTCCTCGACACATCCTCTGCTATCCTAGTATACACCTTACCACTACGCTTTAATATGCCAAATACAGGCACTTTATCTGCTGCCCCTCGTCCTCGCCGTCCCTTCCTTTTACCACCGAAATATGATTCATCCACCTCAACCTCTCCTCCAAGTGATGACTCCTTCTCACATTCCCTAGCTATGTTAATACGTATAGTAGTATATATTCTCTCTGCTGAGTGACGATTTATGGATAACATCTTAGCTGCCTTAATTGCTGGTACATCGAGTATAAAATAATCGATTAATCTTCCAATTTGCTTATTGGTCAGCTTGCTATTTTTTATCCACTTGCTTGACATAGAATCAGCCTATTTTATTATGCTGTTCTAGACAAGCTCCTTATATTAATCCTCAATCAAAACATAAAACAAAAATTTAACACCCACTTTTCTTTCACCGCATACACCTACCTTTAAAGCAAAATTTAGGGGATGGAGGGTCATCCCCATCCCCTAAACTCACTTATCTGAAGCCGAAGTCACTAGCCATGTTTATGTGTTAAGCTGGTAGGGCTTTTCGCTGTCCCCTTTCCTATCTCTTTAATAGAGACAGCCCAGCCTTTTGCGTCTTTTACAACAACCCTGTCACCTATGTGTATCCCTTTGAGCTTGTCATTTGTTGATGAAACCCTGAAGAGTTGACCATTAGGTTCTCTCAGGCTTAGGAGACTGTTCTTATGGCCCCTTTCAATCGCTACTACCTTACCGGATACCATAGCCCCTTCGTGTGAACCCATCTTTGTTGCTGGAAGACCTAAGCTGGCAGTTGCAACAAAACCCAGGATTGTGACAAGAGCTATCATTTTTCTCATTTGTTTTCACCTCCTTTTCTTTAAATAATTAAACAGACTGTTATAAAGGGAGGTGAGTAATTTTAACTCACCTCCCAAGGTTCTAATCACCTAGCTCCAATAGTAGTTTCAGCAGAATTCACACTTTAAATTCTCTGAATTGAAGCCGCTCTTCCATTTTCCAATTTCACATCAACCTTATCACCAACCTTAATCCCTTCTAAAGACTTCGGGTCAGCAGCTTTAAACGTGTGGGTTTTACCTGCTTCATCTTTGACCGTTAGGGTATGACCCATAATGTGAGTTACCTGACCCTTAATCTCGGTTGGTGCAGTAGCTACTTGCGAAGTGTGTTGCTTAGTCATAGCAAACGAACTTACCCCGGTAAGGGCTAGCGCAAGTGCTATCAACGCAAATCCGATGAGCTTTCTCATTTTTCTCACCTCCTTGTTGAGGTATTTCCATTTCCCTCACTCCCTTTTAGCCATTATAATAGTTTCACTAAAACCACCCCTATTAACCTTTTTCCTATCTTCCTGCTCTTCGAACCTTCTAATTTCAACTGTGGCCTTTTCATAACACTCTTCGCAGATAGTATGGGATATAGATTTATCCCATAATGGTTCCTTCTCTTTTATGAATTTTTCACACCAAGAGCATATAACTAGCATGGTTACTCCTTGTCAAATGTAATTAACTTCTCAATAGCTTAATACTATCAAGTTTACTGTTGAGCACCTTTTCTCTAAGATTCTTCTCCCAAAGACAGCTTGTAAGCTCGAGCCCTACAAGATAATTCTCTTTAACCAAACCCGTTGCCTCTTCGACTACATCTGTAATATCTCCTACTTTTAATTCCTGTCTTTTTAGTTCGGCCATTATATTTTTACCTCCTTTCTCTTTTATTCTGTCTAATAAAGGTTGTAAAAATAAATACAAACCATATCCAACAATCTTTGTAGCGTTATTGCTTTTTTCGTCTTTCTTGCTTCATTTCTTTATTTTCCTAATTCCCTTATACAAAAGTCAAAGTCCAACTAAAATATCTATATCCATCCGTTTATCTGTCATTGCCTGGTTCACTTTAAAAGCCCAAATATCTGGGGAAGTGAGTAAGTATTAACTCACCCCCCCTCTTTTAACTCAACTTACTTAACAGCAAGTACATTTCAACCCTTTTGGATTGAAACTGCTTTTCCATTTTCCATCTTTATATGAACCATGTCACCAGCCTTAAGTCCCTCGAGTTGCTTTTTGCCAGTAAATCTAACTAGATGGTTTTTACCCGATTTATCTTCGACCATTAGGGTATGGCCTCCAATGTTAATGTGAGTTACCTCACCTGTAATTTCGGTTCGGGCATCAACTACTGGCTTTGTATATAGGTCCATATAGTCGAAAGCAAAGGAAAATGAGGAAAAACTAAGGGCTAAACCCAGTGTTGTGATAGCGATTAGCTTTCTCATTTAGTGTTACCTCCTATCTTTATAGAATTAAACTAATTCTGCGGAAGTTCCCTGAATATCATCTAATGTGATTTCAGGGGCTACCGGAGAGGTCCATCGAATACTCCCTTGAATCTGAGATTCAATCTCCTCCCATGTTTTGTCCCCTCTAATAGCATCGCCATAAGGAAAACCCAGAGATGATGCTAAACCACGCCAAAGGGGTTCTAATTGTTCTCTATAGTCCCTCACATCTTGAATAAAACTACTAGGATTATCCTGCCATGTTGTAAACTTTAATAATACAACTTGCAGTTTAGTCTTCACCACAGGTGAATTAAAATCCCAGTTGAAGTATCCCCCGAGTGGAAAAAAGATTTTATAGAAGAACAACTGCTTTATTACGTGCTTCTGTTCTTCTATACCACTTGGGTCAAACCTTCCTGTTCGAACCCAGCTATATCCACTTCCAAAGGTATGAGCTAATCCACCTATAAGCCCAAGCCTCTCTACAGCCCTTGATGCAAGGGTTGTAAAAACATAAGCAGCCTCTTGTGTAAGATACTCATAAGTTGGAAGTTTGCCCTCCATTTCTATGAGTTTGCGAGCCATAGTCAACCCTCCAGGTAAGAGGTTAATCCTATTATTTAGATAGTGTTTAACATCAAAATCTTGTATATCACCAAACATTTCTAAGGAAACTCTAATATTTTCCCATTCTCTTACTGCTATTTTAAGAGCTCTTAGTATTTCCATTTCTTTCCCTCCTATTTAACCGACCTTACAGAATTTGCTTCTGCAGTCTAATGCAAAAGCCTATAAAGAAGGTCAGCATTTTTTTGATTTTTGTGTCCGTTAATTCCATAAACGGACAAGAATAAAAAGCCTATACGTGCTAACTAATGTGAGTTTAAATCAGGAAAACAAAGGAGGGGACCTTAAAGGAATTGATGCAAAGAATGAAATATAGGGAGAAAACTTCCCCGCATCAAAGAAAATTTCCAAATGTGGATTAATAAAGGAATTTGCTACAAGTTTAAAATTGGCTATCGAGAACCATTTATGAAATTTTTTAAAACTCTCTACACTGAAATCATCTATGTTGGCATTATCTTCGTCAGGAAGAAGATACTCCTGCTTGATTAAATTATTTATAAAGCGTGATTGAAAGATTGATGTGTTTGAAGCAGTTATCCAGGATTTTTGTTGACTTCTCTGAGGTAGAGAAGTTAATCCTAAGGTTCCAACTACAGTAATGATAGTTAGAACGCTTAGATATTTCTTGACGGTATCTGTTTTAGTAGCCTCGGTTAGCCTCGAAAACATCTGCATGACGTCTTTAACTCTCACGTCTCAACTCCATAAACCTTAAGAAATCAATTAAGCAGATAAATTAATTTTTAATTCAATAATAAAGTAATTTACTTAAATGTCAAGACCTAATTTTTAATATGTAAAAAATTCGATCTTTGTAAATTGATGTGGCTAAGTATTAACCTGAAAGCTCCCTTAACCTTTCTCTTGCAATCTTAGCCTCTTCAGACTTTGGAAACTTATCTATAAGAGTCTCAAGAAAAAACTTTGCTTCATCTTTTCTTCCAATTTTAATAAGAGAACGTCCTTGCTTTAAATATGAGGTCGGAGCCCTTTTGTCTTGTGGGTAAGTATCAATAAATCTCTGAAATTCTAGAATCGCATCAGCATATTTACCCTCTTGATAATAGGACTACGCTTTTAAATACAAAGCGTAAGGAGATTCAACTAATTATTCATGGAAAATTGTAAATTGATTTACAGAAGTTATCAGCCAAAAAAAAATCTATTTATATGAAGGGAGGTGGCCGAATGGAGGGATGGAGTAAGTATGGAGCATTCTAAGTCACCTCCCTTCCTGCGGTTTTCATTCAATTTATAATAATTCAAGAGAAATTAATGCTATAAAGAAACTATGTACTCACAATAACTGCATATAGCGACCTGATCTTTGGAGTCCATAAACTCGTCGCTTGTCATATAATCTACCTGCCAAGGATATCTAACGGTATGAAACTCGTCCAACCTCTCTACTGGTTCTTCTTCGGCTCCAACATTCTTAAAATTGTAATACATAATTTGGATCAACTTTTTCGTAGCCATTGGTACACTAGCCCAAGATTTAGCAGCTATATCTGCTCCTACTATACCACCCATAACATTAACCCTTTGTGTCTTAGGAAGGCTATCCCACCAATCCTGAAGGTTCATGTTAAGCTCAGATATTTTAGGAATACCGGTTTTGAT
>JAHFBK010000150.1 GCA_023250035.1 Candidatus Dadabacteria bacterium | reverse complement strand
CTTAAAGTCAGAAAGTGAATAGTTCTTTCCATCAACACTCGGAAGGTTAAAATCAGGGGCTTTATCTCCGATTTTAATGCCTCGATCCATATATATTCCTACAGAGAGATTTAAACCTACTAATCCTCAGCCTTTTTAGCCTTCTTCGGAAATCCGTCTTCAAATGGAAGCTTAATACGAGGGGCGTCAATCCATAAACCTTCGATGTCGTAAAACCTTCTTATGGGTTCGTAAAGCACATGTACCACAACGTCAACCGCATCTATAAGTACCCACTTACCTTCTGCATATCCTTCAACACCCATTACTCTTTCTCCGAGTTCTTTCAATTTCTTTTCTATGTTATCAACGATTGTTCTAACGCCTCTATCTGAGTCGGCACCGCAAATTAGAAAGTAATCTGTAAAATCGCTGAGTGCCTTCATCTCCATAACTACTGTGTCCTGGGCCTTTTTTTCCCAGGCCGCATTCGCGAGGGCGATAGCCTTTTCCTTAGACTTTATTGAGGTGCCTCCTTTTTATAGAGATTATGATCAAAGATATACCTTTCTACCTCCTTGGGCACTAAGTATTTTATGGATTTATTCTTATATATTAAATCCCTTATCTGGGTGGAGGATACTTGAATTCCTTCGATTTGTACTAGAGCCAATGTTTTTGAAGTCTTGTGTAGATAAACTATCAAGTTATCTTCGTCACTATGATATATAAAATCATCCTTGAGTGCAAGTGGTAATGAAGGAAGAAGGTTCTTAGAAAAACCGGGTCTTGTAATAACAGCAAAATGCGTGAGTTCAAAAAGCTTATTGTACTCCTTCCAGCTATCTATCTCGGAAAATAACTCAGAACCAAGTATAAAGTAAAGCTCAAACTCTGGGAATTTAGAGGAAAAAAATCTAAGGGTATCAATAGTATAGGAAGGTCCTTCACGCTTTAATTCAACGTCACTTGACTGGAAAAAGGGATTTTCCTCAATTGCTATTTCTACCATCCTTAGGCGGTGGGAAGGGGAAGTTATGTTTTTTTGATCCTTAAGCGGAGGCACTGAAGCGGGAATAAAATAAACCTTCTCGAGTTGAAGAATCTCTCTTAACTCTTCCGCTGCCCTTAGATGACCAATGTGTATTGGGTTAAACGTCCCGCCAAAAAGCCCGATTTTCATTCTGGACTTTTTTTCCATTTTAACCTTATATTATCACATTTTGCTCGTTATAGTGAGGGGCAAAGACCGTCATTGACAGCAAGCATCGGTTTACTTCGTAGAGTTTATATTGAGTGAAGCGATTTTACTCAGCGTAAACTCTGTGAAAGTGCGGCAATGACTGTAGGTTTAATTAAATTGTAGTTCTTAGCCAGCTTCCTTGGTGTATCCTTCGACCACAAACTCTTCCCCGATCTTTTTTACCTTGACCGTTCTTATGGAGAGTGCATCCTTGACCTCAGAGACCCCGAGCTTTCCAACCATACTAACTCCCTCACACCCGATTATCTTGGGTGCGTAGAAAAAGACGACCTTGTCTACAATTCCTCTCTTTAAAAAAGATGCCGCAACTTGACTGCCTCCTTCAATGAGAACACTTGTAATCTCCATCTCACCCAGTTTTTTAACCAACTTCAAAATGTCAACCTGTCCGTTTTCATCCTGTTCTATAACCAACACCCTTGCCCCTGTTTTTTCTAAGTCCTTTAGCTTTATGGGGTCAGCAAGCTGAGTTGTAGCTATAATAGGATTTCTTTGAAGAGCAATAAGGTTAGATTCAACTGGAATTTTGAGCCTGCTGTCAAGAACTATCGGCGTAGGTTGTCGGTTGGATTTTTTCCCAAGCCGTACGGTAAGCTGTGGATTATCTCGAAGCACCGTTCCAATTCCAACAAGGATTGCGTCAACCTTATTCCTTAACCTGTGTGCATATTTCCTTTGAAGTTCACTTCCAATCCATTTTGAATCACCTGTGAAGGTAGCTATCTTTCCGTCAAGGGTTGCGGCAAGCTTTAAAATTATAAATGGTTTCCCGGTAGCTAAATATTTAAAAAAGGGCTCGTTAATCTCCCTGCATTTTTCTTCAAGGACTGCTGCCTTTACCTCTATTCCTTTTTCTCTTAAAATTTTTAAACCCTTTCCGTTTACCCTAGGGTTTAAATCAATTGTTCCTAAAACCACTTTTGATATTCCTTTCTCAATGATTGCGTTGACGCATGGAGGCGTTCTTTTACCGGTGTGAGAACAAGGCTCAAGGGTGACATAGAGGGTTGATCCTTTAAGATTATGTCCCTTTCTTTCTGCATCCAAAAATGCCTCGATCTCTGCATGAGGAAGCCCTGCCTTTTTATGGTATCCCATTCCAAGGATCTTGCCTCTTCTTACGACAACAGCTCCTACAAGCGGGTTAGGGCTTGTCTTACCCTCGGCACGCCTTGCGAGCCTGAGGGCTATTGACATAAATTTTGAGTCAGGATTCTTTGGCATCTAGTTTGAGATTGCGGATTTGGGAATTCAGGTTGCGGAATAAAAGATGTTTAATTAGGCACAAAAACTTAAGCTCCAATAACCAAATCACAAATTCAAAACAAATCCAAAAATCCAAATACAAATGCTTAGAGCTTGGAATTTAGAGCTTGGTGATTGTTTGTGATTTTGTGCTTGTAATTTGGGATTTGTAGTTTCATTTGTGGTTTTCAACCCGTGATCCTCAATCTGCAATCTGAAATTAATTAGTGTAGGGTTTCATTACCTGTAAGGAATAGTGCCTCGACAAATTCCTCTGCTCTAAATCCCCTTAGATCTCCTAATCTTTCGCCTATTCCAATGAATTTTACTGGGATTTTTAACTCGTCCGCAATTGCCACAATAACCCCTCCCTTAGCAGTTCCATCGAGTTTTGTTAGCACTATCCCTGTGACCTCTACCGCCTCTTTAAAAATCTTCGCCTGCTGAATGGCATTTTGACCAGTTGTAGCATCAAGCATAAGAAGAGTCTCATGTGGAGCACCTTCAAGCTCACGTCCTATAACCCTTCTTACCTTTTTAAGTTCCTCCATAAGATTAGCTTTAGTATGAAGCCTTCCTGCAGTGTCAATTATTAGGACATCTGTTCCCCGAGCCTTAGCTGCTCTGACTGCGTCAAATGCTACCGCTGAAGGGTCCACACCTCTCTGTCCTTTCAAGAAATCACTCCCCACGCGATTCGCCCAGATTTCAAGCTGCTCTACGGCTGCTGCCCTGAATGTGTCGGCAGCGGCAACCATAACGCCTTTTCCCTCTTTCCTGAATCTATATGCCAATTTTCCTATTGTTGTTGTCTTTCCAACGCCGTTTACACCGACAACCATTATTACAAATGGTTTTAGAGCAGGTGCTGGAAGAGTGGCTTCTGCATTTTTTAGTACGCGTAGGATTTCCTCTCTAAGAGCACCCTTTATAAGCATTGGATCACGGAGTGCCTTCTTTGTGAACTTATTCTCAATCTCGTTTCTTAATTTCATCGTGGTTCCTACACCTAAATCTGCTGTAACTAATGTCTCCTCAAAATCGTCCCAGAGATTATCATTAATTTCTTTTCTCTGCCTTAGTATTTCGTCGAGTTTTCCTAGAAGCCCGGCCTGGGTTTTGGAAAGCCCCGCGCGAAGCCTTGAGAAAAGCCCCTCCTCTGTCTCCTCTGGATCCTCTTCAATTTTCTTTTCATGGACCGCGGTTTCATCGTTCGACTGAAGCCTGTCCTGAGCAGGGTCGAAGGGCTCACGAAAGTCTGCTCTCGCTCTAATGCCTTCCTCAAAGACGCCGGGCTCAACTTCAGGTACATCTATCTCGGCATCCTCTTGAGCTTCCTCTTCTATTAATTCCTCGCTTATACCTTCTTCCGGTTCTAATCCTTCTTCGTCAATTATTTCTTCTTCAATGTTATCTAAGGATTCGACAGAAGCGTTTTCGACATGGGAAATATGAGCTGTTTCTACTCTTTCTAGTCTATGTTTGGTTTTCTTTCCCCTTAGGAAGAAAAGGAGTGCGGAAAATAATATTACGCCGCTGCCGCCACCAATTAAGACAAGTTCAGGATTTGTTGCGTAGATATTCGTTAGGAAAGAAATAACTTCTTCCATTTTTCCTTTGCCTCCTTTCTTCGTTTGGGAAGGATTATGAGAAAAACAGTTCCACGTCCTTCGGTACTTTTAACCCTGATTTTTCCCCCGTGATTCTCAACTATCTGGTGTGCTATAGTAAGCCCAAGACCGATACCGCCCCTTTTCCCCGAATAGAATGGTTTAAATATACTTTCTACTACACCCTTTTCAATACCCTTGCCACTATCTGCAATAGCTATCTTACACATGCCGTCTCTTTCATTTGTCCTTATAATCAATCTTCCGCCAAATGGCGAGGCGTCCCGTGCGTTTAATATAAGATTTATAAATGTTTGATAAAGCTGGTCTGCATCAGCTTCAATCTCATCAAGGTTAGATTTAAGCCTAGTCTCAACCTTCAAAGATTCGAGCTCAGTGGATAGGGTCTTTAAAGCCTTTCTGATTACCTCGTTAATATTCACCCATTCAAGACTTGGTTCTTGAGGCCTTACATATGAAAGAAACTTCCTAGCCGTAGTATCCATCCTTAGTACTTCTTCTTCTATAAATGTCGCAAGCTCTTTTCCCTCTTGATCGTCCGCCTTTTCAAATTTTTTTTTGAGTGTACCAGAGGAGACCCGAATAATTCCAAGAGGGTTTTTTATCTCATGGATTATCATACTTGCAACCTGCCCGAGTGTTGCAAGCCTTTCATCACGGGATTTTTCTTCGTATAGCCATAGGTTTTCAATGCTTATTGCTGTCTGATGTGCTACTCCCTCAAGTAGTTTTATTTCATCCCTTGAAAGAGGAAGGTTTGATAGCTTTTCGCCGAGGGCAATGATCCCTAAGACACCGCTTTTTGTAAACATTGGAATAAGGTATCTAACTCCAATGTTTTTTAGCTTCTCCGACTCACTTGTATCTAGCTCCAAGTTGGAAATAACCTCGTCAACCTCAACCGTACGACCTTTTGAGAGTTTTCCTTTGGTACCTACGTGAAACTTTATAGGGATAAAATCTTTGGGATTTGGTTCCCCATACTTAAGTGTAAACCTTTCTACCCCCTCTTTCAGGAACATATAAGCTCTGTTGAGTCTAAGGAGCTCGCAAAATCTTCTCACAACAAGCTCTCCGATTTCATCTATGTCAAAACCCTCTCCACCGATTTCACGGCCAAGTTCCAAAAAGCCTTGCTGAAGATTGTATTGGTCTCTATAGAAAAACCTGTCAATCAGGTGTTGGATATGTCTTCTTATAGGATCAAATGCAACGACTATAACAA
>JAHFBK010000149.1 GCA_023250035.1 Candidatus Dadabacteria bacterium | reverse complement strand
CTTGCAAGGACATCTTTTCTCTCAGCAGGTGTCCTTTTTGTAAATTCATCTGCCCTCCCTTGAAGGATAAAAGCTGAACAGATAAATGAGTCGTAATCCATTTTAAGGGTTTTCTCGATTGTATCCTGGGCTTGTCCGCCTTGGCTTAGGGATCTGAAGGATCCGGTGCTATTATCAAAAACCTGAAAGCCTAAAGATGTTGAGGTAGCACTCCCCTTAGTTCTAATTATAGTTCTTATAACCCTGTAGCGGTTTCCTTCAAGCTCGAATTCTAGCTCAACCCTAGCCTCTTTAGCTCCTCTTTTTATTACCTCTTCTTTATTCTTAGCTCTGCATTTGCCCCATAGTGCCCAAGTTAATGCATCAAGAAGGGCTGATTTGCCGTGACCGTTTTTACCAGATAGACAGGCTATAGTGAATCCTCTAAAGTCAAGTATAGGTACGTCTTCACTATAGCTCAGAAAGTTCTTTAAAGAGAGTTGTAGAGGAACCATTCCGTGGAGTAACTAAATATTAAAAATACATTACGCATTATTAAAATAAAAGTGCGAGAGGACTTATGTCTGCATGTTTTGACTTAAATGGCTTGTTCAGATAATTTAAAAAGGCATGGAACTTTCTGAAATTCTAGAGATTATTGCACCAAATTTAGAAGAGGTCGAAAGGGTAATCGAAGAAAGTATAAGATCCGAAGTTCCACTAGTTTATGAAATTTCTAAATACATATTGGGAAGCGGTGGGAAAAGACTACGTCCTTCAGTGCTAATTCTTTCAAGTGGCGCATGTGGAGTTAACAAAGGAAGGGAAATAATTGCCTCAGCCGCTGCTCTTGAACTTATTCATACAGCCACGCTCCTTCACGATGATGTTGTGGATGACGCAAATCTTAGACGCGGGAGAACTGCATCAAATGTAATTTGGGGGAACAAAGCAAGCGTACTTGTAGGAGATTTTATGTTAGCACGCGCCCTTGGGTTAATACAATCCTGTGAGAACCTAGAGCTTATAAAGGCTGTAACTGATGCTGCGGCAAAGCTAGCTGAAGGCCAAGTGCTCGAGGTTATGAGTGGACAAAGCATGATTGAATTATCCGAGAAGGTTTGCTTTGATATTATTGAACATAAGACGGCGTCTCTTATAGAGAGCTGTGGAAAGGTAGGGGCCATTATTGCTGGAGCTAGAGAAGATGTGAAAGAAGCAATTGGGAACTATGGTCTCAATTTAGGTATTGCATTTCAGCTTGTAGACGATGCACTTGACTATTCGTCGAAGGAGGAAGAGGTCGGAAAGGGTGTGTGTCAGGATTTTAAAGAGGGAAAGATTACCCTGCCTCTAGTTTATGCCCTTAGACGCGCTTCCACCAGAGAAAAAACACGTATTATAGAGATTCTTCAAAGAGACGGTTTTAAAAATGAAGAACTCGACTTTGTTCTAAATGTCGTAGATAAGTATAAAGGTGTAGAACAAACAAAAACTGAAGCAAAGAAATTTGCTGATAAGGCGAGGAGTTCGATATCCAATCTTCCAGCTAACAATCATAAAAGTTCCCTTCAACATCTTGCAGATTATGTAGTAGAAAGGAGGATGTAGAACGCATAGTGGGGAATATTTAGCTTTTGTATTTTGTGGAAAATGATCTATTTAGAGACTAATATATTATGATAATAGAAATAAATTATTTATGATCTTATTAATTCTGTTGTGAAGAAGCAAATATTATTCAAGATAATGGCAAACTTAATAACGTAGAGACGACCCGACGGGTCGTCTCTACCACGATACAGGTAATAATGCATAAGGCGACGTTATACAAAGATAAATACCGCGTTGAATCTACGCGATTAAGGGAATGGGATTATTCATCCTTCGGTTATTATTTTGTCACGATTTGTACCAAGAATATGGAATGTGTATTTGGCGAGATAGAAGATGGGGAGATGAGACTATCTGGAATAGGGGAAATTGTATCAGAAGGGTGGCAAAAGACGGAACAAATACGTGCAAACGTAAAATTAGACGGATGGATTGTAATGCCAAATCATATACATGGGATAATAATCCTTACAAATGATCACAGAAAAAACGTAGAGACGACCCGCCGGGTCGTCTCTACATTAAAACCGAATTCATTAGGTTCAATTATTGGGCAATTTAAATCTATCACCACAAAACGCATTCATTCGATAGGACATTCGGATTTCGCCTGGCAATCCAGGTTCTATGACCACATTATTAGAAATGAAAAATCATTGCAAAAAATCAGGGAGTATATACATAATAATCCATTAAAATGGGACATCGATGAAAACAATCCAGATTTTTTGGAAGAAAGAAGGAAAAACGAAGTTTTGTAGATTGAGAAGGAGGGTAGCGGATGGCAAAACAAAAGAACCAGATGGAAAAGCGCAACAATGTAAAAGAGAGACAAGCTGAGTTTCGTACCCCTTCGGGGATTGTTCTAGAAAGGCTATACAAACCAGGGAATATAGAAAATCTCGACTATGAAAGGGATCTCGGCTACCCTGGGGAATATCCCTTTACTCGCGGAGTCCAGCCTACGATGTATCGGGGAAGGTTTTGGACAATGCGTCAGTATGCGGGATTTGGCACTGCTGAAGAAACTAATGAAAGGTTTAAATATCTTCTTGAGCAAGGACAGACTGGACTCAGCGTTGCTTTTGACCTTCCAACTCAGATGGGATACGACTCAGACCATCCTATAAGTAGAGGCGAGGTGGGCAGGGTTGGTGTTGCAATAGATTCTCTTGAGGATATGGAGATACTTTTTGAGGGTATCCCTCTTGGCGAGGTCAGCACTTCCATGACAATAAACGCTACAGCCTCAATGCTTCTTGCGATGTATATGGTGGCTGCAGAAAAGCAGGGTGTCGGTCCTGATAAAATACAGGGTACCGTTCAAAATGATCTCCTAAAGGAATTCATAGCAAGGGGAACATATATATTTCCTCCAAGGGATTCTGTAAAAGTTACAATTGATATTATGGAATATTGTCGTGATAGCATTCCAAAGTGGAATCCGATAAGTGTAAGCGGCTATCACATGAGAGAAGCAGGCTCTACAGCCGTTCAAGAAGTTGCATTTACACTTGCTGATGGTATTGAGTACCTTGGACATGCAAAGGCAAGAGGGCTTGATATAGAAAAGATTGCGGAGAGGGTATCTTTTTTCTTTGCTGTGCATAATAACTTTCTTGAAGAGGTGGCAAAATTCCGTGCAGCTCGAAGGCTATGGGCAAGAACCATGAAAGAAAGATTTAAGGTAGTGGACGACAGGGCGTGCATGCTTAGGTTTCATTCTCAAACGTCGGGTGTGACGCTTACAGCTCAGCAGCCAAGGAACAATATTATGAGAGTAACCATTCAAGCACTTGCTGCTGCACTGGGCGGAACGCAATCGCTTCATACTAATTCGTTTGACGAGGCGCTAGCGCTTCCGTCAGAAGAAGCCGCAACAATTGCACTTCGTACACAGCAGGTTATTGCTTATGAGAGCGGCGCTGGTGACACAATAGATCCACTTGCAGGTTCTTACTGTATTGAGGCTCTTACTAATAAAATAGAGGAGGAATCCATTAAATATATCGAGCAGATTGATAAAAGAGGTGGAATGATAAGATGCATCGAAGAGGGATACATCAACCGTGAAATAGAAGATGCTTCCTATAGATATCAGCGTGAGGTAGAAGGCAAGGAAAGAACAATTGTGGGTGTAAATGAGTTTACAAATGTGAATGAAGAGCCTGTTGAGATTCATAAGATTAACCCCGAGATTGAAGCAATTAAAAGGGAGAGGCTTAAAAAACTAAGAAGCAAAAGGGATAATGATAAAGTAAAAGTCGCACTCAGAAGGCTTGAAGAAGCAGCGAGAAATGGCGAGAACCTAATGCCATTCATAGTAGAAGCTGTAAGGGATTATGCAACGATAGGCGAGATGAGTATGACACTCGAAAGGGTTTATGGAAGGTATAGGGGGAGTGGTAAAACTGCAACAGGATAATTTAATACGGTCGTTTGTCGCTAGCTATTGGTCTTTGGACTAAGGACTAATCCCACAGGTGTCAATTTAAGCAAATTCTAGAGTTCAAGAATTCAGAATAGGCGGGGTTTACCGACGAAGCCAATACGGGACTAGAAAGTCCCGTCTATCCTGAGATTACGTTTATAGGGTAAGTTTCATTACTATTGCATCTTCTCCTGTATCTCCATAGTATCCACGCCTTATCCCGATGGATTTGAACCCTAGTTTTTCGTAAAGTCTCTTCGCCTCATGATTTCCGCGTCTAACTTCTAATATTGCGTTTTTTGCACCATTTAAGAAAAAATAGTCAAGGCAATCTCTTAATATTCTCTCACCGATGCCCATTCTTCTAAAGCTGAAGTGAACGGCAATATTAAGGATATGAACCTCATCATATATCATCCATGCTACAATATAGCCTACAATTACACCACTAATTCTAGCAACGCGACTAAATGAGAGTGGTGATTTTAGCTCCATTTCAAACATCTGCCGTGGCCAGGGAGTAGGGAAGGAAGATTTTTCGATCTCAATTATTTCGTTTATGTCCTCAGTTCTCATTTCTTCTAGAAAGAGTTCAGGAAGGGCTTTCACAAGAAAAAATTGTACAATTCGTATTACACCTTAGCAAATTGATAGGGACTCGTGATTCGTGACTTGTGAATCGTCAATTGTGTATCGGGTTTCGAACCACGAGCCACGAACCACGATTCACGAATCTCTTTTCCTTGACACCTTTCCTCTGTGTGGTAGCCTAAATTGAAATTAAATTTCAATTTCTCTTTAAGGATTCTTCAGCAAGAACTCCCTATGCGGATTCCTAGCCAAGGTATTTATAGAAATTTTATTAGAATAGGTTCTGAATCAAAGATTTTTCTAAGGGTTGTATCGTTCTTAATTTCTTTTTTCCTTTTCTTACTCCTTTTCTATACATACTCTTATGCCTCACAGGAGGCAAAAAGGGTGCTTTCTCTTGTGGACTATATAGGGGGCGATTATAAAAACGCCGTTCAAGGCGGGAAAGTTATAAACGAGGAAGAATACAACGAGATGCTTGAGTTCTCTACGGATTCTCTTAGGCTCTTTGAAGAGCTGAGGACTTCATCTGGCGATAAAGAGGGAATTGAACTAGATTTAATCGAGCTAAGAAAGAGAATAGAAGATAAATCCTCAACAAAAGAGATTGAGTCAATAACAGGAAGTATAAAATATAAGATCATTTCTACCTATGGCATATTAACTTATCCTAAAAATCATCCTTCATTTAAGGTAGGAAGGGATTTATATGAAAGGAACTGTGCCCAGTGTCATG
>JAHFBK010000148.1 GCA_023250035.1 Candidatus Dadabacteria bacterium | reverse complement strand
ACGGTTTTGAGAAAAGACCTGCTGTTCCATGTATTTGGGCCAAGAAGGATTAAATCCTCTAGACCATTCTCTCGCCTCAGTTTCAATACTATCTCCCCTGAATGTGTAGCAGCATCCGGTACGAAAATCGCTTTGGGGCGTCTTGAATTTATCCAGCCGATTTCCGTTGAAATATCAAGAAGTTTAGGATCATATGAACCAATGTAGATAATTTCTCCACCGAACTCTTTTGTACTCTTAATGAAGGCTTCTTTAAATAATTCTCCAAGATCGCTCCTTGGATATAGAATGCCAAGGCTTGTTATCTTGATATCTTGCACTGCATACCTTGCAAGCACGTGAGCCTGTTTTTCTACAGGATAGGAAAAACTTATAATGTAAGGATTTTCCAATGATACTTCCTTAGATAGCGGAAACACAACTGTTGGAACCTTAAGAGACTTGACACTAGAACTCACTTCCCTAATAGAGCTGCTAAGAAGGGGACCTATCACAACCGATGCATTGTCTTTTGTAACGACCTCACCAATGGCTTTTTTAAGTTCTACATCGCTATCCCCATAGTCCTTTACAATAATCTGAATATCGTTCTCAGACTGGAATAGATTTCTTGCGGTGAGAATTCCCCTTAAGGCCTTCTTACCAATTACTTCATACTTACCACTTAATGGAAGAAGACAGGCGATTGTTTTATTGTTTATTTTTTCAGTCTTATTTTGATACAATAACTCCTGACTATAGACAGGAAAAAAACAGAAAGTTAAAAATGTAATGAGTGAAAGAATGAAGGGTGATGTGAACAGTGCCTGCTTACTTATAATATCCTGCAATTTTTTTATATTCTTGTGTAACAACATTTCGCTGGAATTATAACATCCAATAACAAGGTTTCGGATAATAGACTAATCTATGAATAAAGTTCATATGCCAGTACAAAAGTCTTAACGAATACTCTATGAAATATTAAATGCGTATAACGAATCTAACCAATTAGTGTTAGCCTCTGCCATATAAAATAGATAATGCTATATTATAACTGACTTATTTTAAAGAATTATTATAATATGATAATTTTTGCATTTGCGAAGAAAACCCCTTGACAAATTATTTAATATCATTATATTAATATAAAGTTTATTAAGGAGGTAAATTTAAATGGCAGAGAAAAAAGAGAAAGAGGAGATAAAAGTCTCTGATATTACAGAGAATTTTAAGAGCCTTACAGGCTTAGTGAAAGAAAATTATCTTGCAAGCCTTAAGCTTTTCCTTTCTTTATGGGAAGATAATCTGAAGTTTGCAAATGCACAATTTGATCAGTTCCTTACTACTCAGAAAGAGTATAATGAGCAATTAAAGGGTATCTTTGAAAAATTCTCAGGCCAAACTACTGGCCTTTGGAATAGCAACCATCAGAAAGCATTTGACGGAGCCTTTGACCGCATAGCAGGTGTACAGAGAGATTACGTACAGCTTGTAAGAAGCACCTCCGAGAAGTTTGCAAAGGAGACCGTGAGTCTTAGCCAAAAAACAGCAGACAAGGCTTTTTCGTTCTTCGAGGAATACCTTAACCTCTTAAAAGTCTAAGCCTTAATATAAGCATGTAGATTTATTTAGACACGCTCAGATTAGGGAGTGTCTTATATCAACAGATCTAATTCCCTACTATGTATATCAAAGGGGTATAATTCGCGAGCCATATAAGCGTTTGGTTTGGGATTATAGCTAATGTTCGTTTAAAATTATCCTTTAGTAAGTTTGATGGGGCCTAGAGATGCAAAAAATCGCCTGTTATTTATAAGTGGGACGAACACAGCAAAAAAGCAATCTTGCCCAATAAGATTACTTTGAAATCAATTGCTTAATGTGCTTCGTATAAGTCAGTCTACAAAAAACCTAAATAAAACTTTGAATATAGATGTGGTTGAATAATATGTTTAAGCACCGTAAGTTTATAAGCTTTGATATATAAGATTGCTCTTAAGTTAGAAATACGGCTTTAGATAAAAGAAAACAACCCTTATGTTGCTAAGCTTTAATTATTTAATTATCATGATAAATACTATTTGCTAGGAGAGTGGCTGATGCCTGAGATAAGCAAGGATGAGGAGTCATGCTATTTTAGCTATTTTAAGAAACTCTATGAATCATGGGAAAGATCCATGTCTAAAGCTATTGGGGTCTGGTTCAATAACCCAATATTTACACATAGCACAGAAAAAGCAATTGAAAAATCAGTAGAGTTTAAAGATTACATATATGACATCATGGATAGAACCCTAAAGCATAGATTTATTCCACCGATGTATGATATAGACAAGCTAGTAAAGTCCCTGGATGAATTAGAAGTCAAATTAAACGAAGTCGAAGAAAAAATTAATAAAATTCAAAGTACGAAGAAATCAACCACAGAACGAAAAAAGCGAGTACAAAAAAAGGGAGGTAGAAACGATGAGTGAAGAAAAGTTTGACTACATGGATTATTACAAAAAGTTTTATGCAGTATGGGAAAAAACTATGTCTGAGGCACTGGAAACGTGGTCAAAGAGCCCATTTCTAAATAAAGACGTGGCTGCAGGTAATGATAAAACAATGGATTTCGATCCAGCTTTATATTACAAAAAGCTTTATGAAACCTGGGAAAAAAGCATGTCTGAGGCCCTGGAGATGTGGCTTAAAAGTCCTTTATTCGCCGCAAGTGCTGGGAAATTAATTGAGAAATCCTCTGGGTTTAAAAAATACCTTGATGAAGTAATGGAGAGAAGCCTTAATAACATGCGTCTCCCAACAAAAAACGATATTGATAGGGTTTTGGCCTCACTTAACAACCTAGAAGCCAAGATAAATGACCTTTGGGACAAGATTGATGATTTAAAAACAGGAGGACGTGCTACTACTAAGAAGTCTTCTTCTTAGCGTTAAATTTATATTTGATTACTAATTTGGCATTTCTTATGTGGCAAGTTTCTAGAAATATAATGATTAACAAATCTGGTGAGAATAACGATTCAGAACACAGGATTGCATTCATTTGACTTGATGCTAATATTAAATATTAGGAGGTTATGAGATATAATGGCGGCAAATTACCTTGAATCCTTGATGCAGCAAACGGAAAAGTTGAAAGAAAAATTCATAAAGGGCGTGGAATTAGCTTTAACTAATCCGCCCGAGATTAAAGTGGGTATAACTCCTCATGAGGTTATCTTTACAGAAAATAAACTTAGGCTTCTTCATTACCATCCTGTAGTAGAAAAACCCCATCCTGTTCCTCTTATTTTGATTTTTGCACTAGTAAATCGCCCTTACATACTCGACCTAAAACCTGGAAAGAGCGTTGTTGAAATACTGCTAAAAAAGGGAATAGACGTATATCTTATTGATTGGGGAACCCCTGGGGATGAAGATAAGCATCTAAATCTCAACCATTACATAAACCGTTATATAAAAAAGGTAGTAGAAAAGGTCAAAAAAATATCGGGTTCTGACAAGGTGAGCCTCCTTGGTTACTGCATGGGTGGCACAATGTCCGCTATGTATACTGCGCTTTATCCAGAGGATGTGGAAAACCTAATTCTTATGACCGCAGGAATTGATTTCAAGGTTGATGGAGGAATGTTAAACCTGTGGGGAGACAAACCCCATTTCGATGTTGACAAATTCATTGATGCATACGGGAATGTTCCTCCAGAATTCTTACAGACAGGATTTCTTATTATGAAACCGATACAGAACATGGTTTCTAAATATGTAAGCTTTTATGAAAACATAGATAATGAAGACTTTGTTGAAAATTTCCTTGCTATGGAAAAATGGATAAACGATAATATCCCAGTAGCTGGCGAGGTTTTTAGGGAATTTATTAAATTATGTTATCAAGAAAACCTACTTGCAGAAAACAAACTTAGAATCAATGGAAAGCTTGTCGAGCTTAAAAAGATTGGGTGTCCTACACTAAACCTTATAGCAGAGCACGACCATCTCGTGCCTCCTGCCTCTAGCAAGGTCTTCGATGACCTAATATCAAGTAAAGATAAAGAGACTGTTATTTACCCAACCGGACACATAGGGCTCTCGGTTAGTAGCAAGGCTTTAAAAGACCTCTGGCCAAGGGTCGCTGATTGGTTAATGGCAAGGTCTAAGTGAATTTTACTGAATTATCCTAAGCTAGAACTTCTTAAGTACACAAGAACTATTTAGGATATAACACCAGAAATCAACCTAGATATTAACTAACAAGGCGTATCCCAAAACTTGGGATGCTAATTAAGTCTACTATTTCCACCGTTTGATAAAATCTATCTAAGTATTTGTATGATAACTCTAATAGGATAATGGGCTTCGTTCATAAAATTCTAGCACTAATAATACATTTCCTACTTGACTTTCTTTATAAGCCTTGATATAAATGTTGATAACAAAAAACATGATAAGGAGACTACTATTATGGCTGTAGCAAGAATATCAGAGGTGATTGGGTCATCGAGCAAATCATGGGAGGATGCAGTCCACAATGCTCTCAAAAGAGCAAACAAGACTCTTCGCGGGCTCACCGGTATCGAGGTTACCAAGATGAACGCTCATATAGAAAAAGGGAAAATCACCGAATATCGAGCCCACGTTAAGATAACGTTTATTTTAGAAGAATAGTTTTATATTATAAATTTCACTCAAAGAGATCTAGTATCTCAACCCTTGGCAATTTTTTGATTTTTAATTAAGAAAGGATGAGTTAAAATCATGAAAGCACGTGAAATCATGACTGCGGGTATTCTGTCCGTTGATGAGAATACACCAGTAAAGGATGCTGTACAAATTATGGCAAGGCATGAAATAGGTGCCCTTATAGTTCAAACTCCAAAACCAACCTTTGGTATATTTACGCAAAATGACCTTTTGGTTAGGGTAGTTGCTGAGGGAAAAGACCCCGATAAGACAAGATTAAGAGACGTTATGACAGAGAGTGTACAATGTGCACAGGCCGAGGATAGCGTTGATGAGCTTGTGAGGGTTATGTATGAAGAAAACGTTCGTTATCTGCCAGTTATGGATGGAAGAAAATTGGTAGGCATAATTTCGGCGACAGATTTATTCAAGGTAATCTTCCGTGGAGCAGAGGGTTATCAAGAAGAGGTAGTTTAATTTTATTCTCTTATTCATCAGGCAATTCATATTACTCAGAAGAATAAAATTTTGCTATTATTTTAATAATATATAGGCCAATTCAAAGATTCCCAGTCTCAGCCACCGATTTGAATTTTCTTAATAATATTATAGGATTTTCTCTCAACCTATTGCATCTTACCTTTTCAAGAAAATAACATACAATATTAGAGGCTTCCTATGAATAAATTTGTAAAATC
>JAHFBK010000042.1:14824-16372 GCA_023250035.1 Candidatus Dadabacteria bacterium | reverse complement strand
ACTGGCTTTTGCGCTTTAGGTGTAGCTTTTGGTTTCTTTTTTCGTTTAGACTCGACTGCCTCTTCAACAAGCTCCAATAAAGAAATCGGAGCGTTGTCTCCTCGTCTAGAACCGAGTTTTATAATCCTTGTATAACCCCCAGGACGTTCTTTGTACTTAGAAGCTATTTCATCAAATAACTTTTTCAAAACCTCTTTGTCTCTAATTACTGATGCGGCCTGTCTTCTTGCGTGAAGCGTGCCCCGCTTGGCAAGTGTTATAATCTTTTCTGAAATTCTTCTTAATTCCTTAGCCCTTGTATCCGTCGTCTCGATCCTTCCATTACGAAGAAAATCCGTAACCATGTTTCGGAATAATGCTTTTCTGTGTTTGGTAACAACACCGAGTTTTCGTCCGACTCTTCTATGTCTCATTACACAGCCTCCAAATCGGGAATTAGGGATTAGTTAAAAAATTTGTTTACAATTCCTGATCCTTAACTCCCAATTTCCAATTCCTAATTTGTTACCCTTTTCTCTTTTAAGCGCTTGGCCCTTTCTGATTCAAAGATCTCCTTGTTTAGTTTTATACCAAGACCAAGCCCCAGTTCTGCAAGCCTATCTTTTATTTCCATAAGAGAACGCTTGCCAAAGTTTTCAAGATTTAATAGCTCCTCATCGGTTTTCTGGATTAGGTCTCCTACGTAGTCAATACTTGCCTTCCTTAGACAATTAAGTGACCTTGCGGAGAGATCCATATCATCAATAGTATTAAAAAGAACAGCCTCTGTCCCGATTATCTCCGTTTTCTTCTCAACCTCGACTACGGCATCTATTTCTTCTTCATCAAAATTTAAAAAGACCTTAAGTTGCTCCCTTAGTATTTTTGCTGCATAAGCAAGTGCATCCTCCGGTACAATTATCCCATTTGTCCAGATTTCAAGAGTGAGCCTTTCGTAATCAGTTCGTCTGCCAACTCTAGCATTCGTAATGTTATAATTTACCTTCTTCACAGGTGAGAAAAGGGCATCTATCAGTACAACCCCTATCGATCTCTGTATATCGCCTCGCCTTTCCACAGGTTCATAACCACGCCCCATTTCTACAGTCATTGTCATCTCAAGCTTTGCCCCCTCTGAGAGTGTGGCTATGTGGTGGCTTGGATTAAGGATTTCAATCTGATGCCCGGTCATTATGTCACCTGCCTTTACGTCGCATTCTCCCATTGCACTGACTGTAATTAACTGAGGTTCATAGGTATGCATTTTGAGCTCTATTCCCTTGAGATTCAATACAATCTCCGTCACATCCTCTTTGACACCAGGAATAGTAGAAAATTCGTGAAGCACTCCTTCTATTTTAAGTGATGTAATTGCAGGCCCTTGGATAGAGGATAGTAATACCCTTCTTAAGGCATTTCCAAAGGTAACTCCATATCCACGCTCAAGCGGCTCACATATGAATTTCCCATAAACCATACTAGAATCCTTTTCATCCTTTTCAAGCCTTTTTGGTCTTATAAGTTCCTGCCAATTTTTCTGAAAATCCTTCACATTGCCTCCCTCCCTTT
>JAHFBK010000042.1:0-14724 GCA_023250035.1 Candidatus Dadabacteria bacterium | reverse complement strand
GGCTCACATATGAATTTCCCATAAACCATACTAGAATCCTTTTCATCCTTTTCAAGCCTTTTTGGTCTTATAAGTTCCTGCCAATTTTTCTGAAAATCCTTCACATTGCCTCCCTCCCTTTGTTAGTTATAGGGTGCTTTTTCAAAATTAATATAAAAATATCCCATTTAACGATCAGACTCTTGAATAGAATTCCACTATAAGCTGCTCTTCTATTGGGAACGTAACATCTATCCTTTGTGGAAGCCTTTTAACTACTCCTTTATAATTCTCTTTCTCAAGTTCAAGCCAATCAGGAAGACCTCTTCTTGCAAGGATTTCAAGCGACTTATTAATTCTATCAAGCTTTTGACTTCCATGCTTTACCACAATAACATCGCCCAGCTTAGTTTGATATGATGGTATATCCAATTTCCTACCGTTAATAAGAATATGCCCATAGCGCACTAGCTCCCGTGCCTCCTTCCTCGAACCTGCAAAACCAAGACGGTATATAACGTTATCAAGCCTTCTTTCCAGCAATGAAATTAGAAGCTCACCAGTAATACCCTTGACACGGGAAGCCCTTTCAAAATACCTTCTGAACTGCCTTTCAGTAAGACCATAAATGCGTCTTACCTTTTGCTTTTCTCTTAGTCGAATTCCAAACTCAGAAAACTTAGGACGTCTTAGACCGTGCTCACCAGGAGTTTGGTCAGGACGCCTTTCTACTGCGCACTTTTCTGTGTAGCACCTATCTCCTTTAAGGAATAGTTTGATTCCTTCCCTTCTACATAGCCTGCAAACAGCCCCAGTGTATTTTGCCACTTATCCGTTAACCTCCTTTTATCCTCTGAAAAATAACCTAACTATTTAGCTACTAATAAAATGATGCATGACGCACAATTCATGGTATTTTTTACATGCATCTTGTATCATTTATCCTGCATCCTGTATCTATACCCTTCTTCTTCCAGCTGGTCTGCAACCATTATGAGGAATTGGAGTAACATCTCTAATCATTGTTATTCTAAGCCCTGCAGACTGAAGAGATCTGATGGCCGGTTCTCTTCCTGGACCAGGCCCTTTCACATAAACGACAACACTTTTCATTCCATGCGCTACCACTTTCCTTGCAGCATCCTCAGCAGCAATCTGAGCAGCAAATGGTGTTCCTTTTCTCGTACCCTTGAATCCCTTTGCACCGCTGCTTGACCAAGCGATAACGTTTCCTTGGTTATCACTTATAGTAATTATAGTGTTATTGAATGTAGCCTGAATATGAGCCACGCCCTGATCTGCAAACTTTTTGCTCTTTTTAGCCGCCTTTTTCTTAGCCAACATT
The DNA here is from genome assembly GCA_023250035.1 of Candidatus Dadabacteria bacterium. GTDB lineage: Bacteria > Desulfobacterota_D > UBA1144 > Nemesobacterales > CSP1-2 > CSP1-2. The sequence goes on along the minus strand of JAHFBK010000042.1, from coordinate 13,400 downwards.
CACCTCCAGATTAAGAACAAGTTCCAATAACCAAATCACAAATTCCAAATTCTAAGCCTTAATGTTTTTGATTTGGAATTTGGTGCTCGGAATTTGTTTGATATTTGGTGCTTGTGATTTGGAATTTGTAGTTTCATTTAACCCTTAAGCTTTTTCTTTCTTGTAATAGCCGTGCCTCTTGGTCCCTTCCTAGTTCTAGCATTAGAACGCGTCCGTTGCCCACGAACTGGAAGACCGAGCTTATGTCTCGTTCCTCTATAGCAGCCTATTTCGATGAAGCGTTTGATATTTGTCTGAACCTCTTGTCGTAATTCACCCTCAACCATGTAATCCCTTTCAATTATGTCCCTAATCTTGGCTATCTCCTGCTCGTTTAAGTCCTTTGAACGCCTATTTAGGTCAACCTCCGCTTGCGCAAGAATCTTCCTTGACGTCAGTCGGCCTATCCCATAAATGTATGTAAGGCCAACTTCAATCCGTTTATTCGGTGGAATATCTACACCCGATATTCTTGGCATCCAGTTACCTCCTAACCTTGTTTTTGCATATGCTTTTTGTTATCACAGATTACGCGAATTGCTCCACGTCTTTTTATTATCTTGCATTTATCACAAATCTTCTTCACTGATGCCCTTACTTTCAACTTAAACTCCTCCTCTTTTATTTCTTGTAACTACTCAGCCACAAAGACACTAAGACACGAAGTTAGAAGATAGCTTCCTTCTGTGTTCTGTGTTCTGGCTTCTGACTTCTGAACCTATTTTTTTTAAACTCATATTCCTCATTGTGCCTTTGTGCCTTAGTGGCCGAAAGGTTACTATTTTTTCAACCTGTATGTTATTCTTCCTTTAGTGAGGTCGTAGGCTGATAGCTCCACTTTTACTTTATCGCCTGGAAGGATTCTGATGAAATGAGTCCTCATCTTTCCCGAGACATAAGCAAGTATCTTTGGGCCACCTTCAATCTCCACTCTAAACATAGCATTTGGAAGCGCCTCAATAACTGTACCCTCAAACTCTATTCTTTCCTCTTTCGGCATAACCTCCTCACTCTCTAAATTCAGTCAAAATCTTAGGGCCATCCTCGAGTATTGCAATAGTATGCTCAAAGTGAGCTGAAAGGGTACCATCCACAGTCACAGCAGTCCAACCATCACCCAAAACCTTGACATCAGAGCTTCCAACATTAACCATAGGCTCGATCGCGATTACCATACCAGGTTTAAGTCTAATGCCCTTTCCCCAGTGTCCATTCTCTGGAACAAAATTGGGTACCTGAGGATCCTCGTGAAGCTTCCTCCCAATTCCATGTCCTACAAAGGCCCTCACAACTGAGAATCCCTCATTCTCGACGCAATTTTGAATAGCTTGAGAGATGTCAAAGAGCCTATTAGACGCCCGGGCCATTTTGATTCCCTCATAGAGAGAATTCCTCGTCACTAGAAGTAGGCTATCAGCAAGTTGAGATACCTTACCTACTGGCACAGTGATTGCCGAATCGCCATAGAATCCGTCAAGATACGCACCAAAATCCAGGCTTACAATATCACCTTCTTTCAATATCTTTTTTTTTGATGGAATTCCATGAACAACCTCTTCGTTAACAGCGAAGCAAACAGAGGCAGGGTAACCTCGATAGCCTTTAAAAGCTGGTATGGCTCCCTTTTTTAATGTAAGCTCCTCTGCAATCTTATCAAGGTCCCATGTAGAAACACCAGGCTTTGTTTCCTCACCAAGCCTATCTAGAACCTCGACAACTATATCTGAAGCTCTTCTAATCTTTTCTATTTCTTCTTCGCTCTTTAAGAAAATCATCTAAGCAATACCTTTTAATATCTTCTCGATCCTCTCAAACACATCATCAATCGTACCTAGCCCATCAACCCTTTTTAAGATTCCTACCTTTTTATAAAATTTCTTTAATGGCTCGGTCTGCCTTCGATAAACTTGAAGTCTTGTCCTTATCACATCTTCACTATCGTCATCCCTTTGATAAAGCCCACCCCCACATTTGTTACAATACCGCATATTTGTGGGTGGATCAAAAATAATATGATACATTGAGCCACATTTTTCGCAAACCCTCCTGCCACTTATCCTCTTAACAATCTCTTCATCATCCACCTCAATAGAGATTACACCGTCTATCCTTTGCCCTTCCTTCTTAAGCATCTTTTCCAATGCCTCTGCTTGCTCTATCGTCCTTGGAAATCCGTCGAGAAGAAATCCCTTTTGCGAATCTTGCATTGCAATCCTTTCTTTTATTATTCCAATTATTACGTTATCAGGAACTAATTCACCCTTATCCATATATGTTTTAGCAAGCTTTCCAAGTTCTGTCCCTTCTTTCACAGAGGCCCTCAATATGTCACCTGTAGAGATATGAACGACCTCGTACTCTTCGGAGATTTTAGCTGCTTGTGTGCCTTTCCCCGCACCTGGCGGTCCGAAAATTACAAGTCTCATAGATTATACTCCATACCTTCTAGGCCCTTTCATTCCCCTTTTTCTTATAAATCCCTCATAACTGTGTGTAATTAGAAAAGACTCAATTTGCTGTACGGTATCAAGCGTTACTCCTACAACAATTAGAAGTGATGTACCCCCGAAGAAAAAGGGAATATTAAAAGGCACTCCCTGAAGAATAGAGGGTAGCACACACACGGCTGCAACATATATTGCCCCGATAAAGGTAATCCTTCCTAGAATCTTTTCAATATAATCAGCAGTTTTCTTTCCCGGTCTAATTCCAGGTATAAAGCCACCGTTTTTTCTTAGATTATCAGCAAGATCATCCGGATTATAAATGACTGCTGTATAAAAGTATGCAAAAAATATTATTAAACCTGCATAGACTATATCGTAGTAAAAACTTCCTCTAAGAAATATGTCCGTGAAATTCCTCAAATAGGGTATGTTTACAAAACTAAGTATAGTTGCAGGAAAGATCATTAGCGAAGAGGCAAAAATCGGCGGAATAACTCCTGCAGTGTTGACCTTAAGTGGAAGATGAGAGGCCTGACCCCCATAGACCTTTCTTCCCACTACGCGCCTAGGATATTGAACAGGGATCTTTCTATAAGACCTTTCAAAATAAACTATTAAGCCAACAACAATGGCCATAAATGCAAAAAGAAGAAGCATTCCGAATACAGTCAGCTCACCAGTTTCTATTAGCCTTACCGAATCCCAAAGGGCAGCCGGCATTCTTGTAAGGATTGAAGCAGCAATTATGAGTGATATACCGTTTCCTATTCCACGTTCAGAGATCTGCTCACCTATCCACATTACAAAAAGGGTGCCAGCCGTTAGAGTCATAACGGTAGTAAATCTAAACATCCATCCTGGATCTCTAACAACTGAGGCGCCAGAACCAAGCCCACCTTCGAGCGTGATAGCAAGCATAAGTCCCTGGATAATACATATTAGGACAGTGCCATAACGAGAGTACTGATTGATCTTCCTCCTTCCAGCTTCTCCCTCTTTCTGCATAGCCTCAAGCGTAGGGAATGCCTTCACAAGAAGAGACATAATGATTGAGGATGTAATATAAGGCATCACACCTAGAGCGAAGATAGATGCCCGCTCAAGTGCACCACCCGAAAATAAATTTAATATGTCAAAGATTGTTCCCTTTGTCTGCTCGAAAAGCTTTATAAGCTCCTCTGGGTCAATCCCAGGTGTTGGAACAAATACACCTAATCTATAAACAACGAGCATCAAGGCAGCAAATAGAAGCCTTCGATTAAGCTCAGGGATCTTAGGGATAGCTCCTATATTCCTACTCATAAAATCTCCGCTTTTCCACCTCGTTCTTCGATCTTTCTTCTAGCCTCCTTACTGAAAACATGTGCTCTAACAGTAAGTGTAGTATTAATATCCCCATCCCCAAGGATCTTCACAGGTTTCTTACCACTCACTAAACCAAGCTTCACTAGTTCTTCAGGGGTTATGATTTCACCATCTTTAAAATTATTTAAGTCCTTAACATTAACTATGTCAAAAAGGGTCTTTTGAAAACTTCTAAACCCACGCTTGGGGGTCCTCATTTTAAGAGGAGTCTGCCCTCCCTCAAACCACGGGGATACCCTACCGCCAGAGCGTGATCTCTGTCCCTTATGTCCCTTTCCAGAAGTCTTTCCATGACAACCAGGACCTCTGCCTAATCTCTTTCTATCCTTCACTGCGCCTTCCGGAGGACTCAATTTATTCAACATTTTATAATCACCCTATCCCACCTAGAAATAACAACTGTAAAATTCAACGGTCTATATTCATCTTAATGCCGAGGTTATATTGCGCTAAAATGTATTTTACACAGATAATAACCTAATAATTACTCTAGCTTGTTCATATTCTAAAGGCCGCATCAAATTTTTCATTCCTGATAGTACTTAGGAAGGTCTAAATCCTTTGTCTCACGTCCTCTCAGTCTAGCAACATTCTCAGGTATTTTTAGTGAAGATAACCCATTAATAGCCGCTACAACAACATTAAGGGGGTTGGTTGAGCCTAGAACCTTAGATAGAATATCTTGAATACCGGCAAGCTCTACAACAGATCTTACCGCTCCACCTGCAATAACCCCAGTACCAGGAGCAGCGGGTCTTAGAATAACTCGACTTGCACCATGTTCACCAATAATTTCATGCGGGATAGTACTACCGTGCCTAGGAACCCTTACGAGATTCTTCTTTGCCTTTTCTATAGCCTTTCTTATAGCATCTGGAACCTCGTTAGATTTACCCAGAGCGGTTCCAACGATGCCTTTATTGTCTCCAATAACAACTAGTACGGTAAAATGAAACCTCTTTCCACCTTTGGTTACCTTAGCAACCCTTCTAACATGAACAATCTTTTCTTTCAGCTCAAGCCCACTTGGATCAACTCTTTCTTTTGGCAAATCTACCTCCTCAAATCAGTCGTTAGTCGCTAGGGGATAGTCGCTAGTTAAAGGCTTTTGACTATTAGACTCTCTCTCGACCAATGACTATCAACTAAAACTCCAGTCCTGCTTCTCTTGCCCCGTCTGCGAGGGCTTTTACCCTTCCATGGTAAAGATAACCACCCCGATCAAAACACACCTTCTTTATACCTCTTGATAAAGCCGTCTCTCCTATATACTTTCCAACTAATTTTGCAGTTTCAACCTTCTTCTTTTTCCCTTCATTATTAAGCGTCTCTCTAATCTTAGGTGTAAGTGTTGATGCTGCTATGAGTGTATGTTCTTTGATGTCATCAATTATTTCTGCATAAATATGCTTAGAAGATTTAAAGACCGAAAGCCTAGGTGTATTAGAAGTACCCCTTAGCTTTCTTCTTACTCTTCTGTGTCTTATGTCCCGTCCTTCCTTTCTAGTCTTCTTTCTTATCATTTCTTTGCGCCCGCCTTACCAGGTTTGAGTTTAAGTATTTCATCCGAGTACCTTATTCCCTTACCTTTGTACGAGTCTGGAAGCCTAAGCCTTTTAATCCTTGCTGCTGTTTCACCAACAACCTCTTTATCAATTCCTTGAATTATCACCCTTGTACCTCGTTCTTCAACCCTCACTGCTAACCCTTCGGGAAGAGAAAATTCAACCGGTTTTGAATAGCCTATGCTGAACTTTAGGTTACTTTTCCCCAAAAGCTCGGCTTTGTAACCAATACCTACAATATCAAGAGACTTTAAAAATCCTTCAGTAACACCAAAAATCATATTTGATAATAGAGCACGTGTTAGGCCATGAAGTGCTCTAAGCTCTTTATTGTCGCTTTTTCTCTCGACACTAACCTGAGTAATATCAGCCTTAACCTCAATCCCAAAAGGAATATGTCTTACAAGCTTCCCTTTTGGCCCTGAAACCTCTACTAATCCATCTTTGATATTAACCTTTACCCCACTTGGTATAGAAATCGATCTTCTTCCTATTCTCGACATGATTCCTTCCTCACCAGATTGCACATATAACCTCTCCCCCGATTCCAGAGCGGCGTGCCCGGATTCCTGTCATAATCCCTTTTGGAGTTGAAAGGATATAAATTCCTAGCCCTCCCCTTATCCGAGGTATTTCATTCTTATTAACATAAACCCTGTGCCCTGGTTTACTGACCCTACGAATCTCCGTTATCATTGATTCCTTTTGAGGTGTATATTTGAGTTCTATCTTGATTATCTTCTGTATTCCATCCTCGAGCACCTTGAAGTCATTAATATATCCCTCCTCTTTAAGAACCCTGGCGATGTCAAACTTAATCCCCGATGCAGGAACATCTACAAAGCCAAAACGAGCCTTTAGAGCATTTCTGATCCTTGTAAGCATATCAGCTATTGGATCTGTCATTACGATTACCCCTTCTTGAATAATGATGCAAGATGCATGATTCATGATGCATGAAATTTAGATTCATCGAATCCTGGATCTCGTATCCTGTATCATGTATCATGTTACCAACTAGCCTTCTTAACCCCTGGCACCTTCCCAAAACTAGCCGCTTGTCGGAAGCATAGCCTACACATATTAAATATCCTTAAATATGCCCTTGGTCGCCCACAGAGAGGGCAGCGATTTCTATGTCTCACTCTAAACTTGGGTTTGCTCCTCAACTTCTCCATCATTGACTTTGTCGCCATATGTCCCTCAATAAAATGATGCAAGATTCATGATGCATTATGCGCGAATTTATCGCATTTATTCATCTTGTATCCTGCATACTGTTGTTTGCTCCTCATCTTTATTCGTGTCGGAATAGCCGACTACTATCCACATTTCTGCGTCTCAATACCTACCGCTGTTAACGCCCCCTAAACGGCATTCCCATATCCTTTAAAAGCCCTTTTGATTCTTCATTAGTTTTTGCTGTGGTGACAATGGTTATATTTACTCCCTTTACCTTTTCAACCTTGCCGTACTCAATCTCAGGAAATATCGTATGCTCCCTGAGTCCTAGTGTGAAATTACCGTTACCATCAAAGGCCTGAGGCGAAACTCCACGAAAATCTCTAACACGAGGAAGGGCAAGATTAACCAATCTATCAAAAAACTCATACATCCTTTCACCACGTAACGTAACCATGCAACCGATAGTCGCACCTTCTCTTAGCTTAAACCCCGCGATTGATTTTCTTGCTCTCGTTACCACTGGCTTCTGTCCAGTAATAATGGAAATTTCTTTAACCGCATCATCTATGATTTTATTTTCTTTTCCGCCATCGCTGAGAGTACCAAGCCCCATATTAATCACAATCTTATCTAATCGTGGAATTTCCATTGGGTTTTTGTATCCAAACCTTTCCTTGAGCAGTTTAGTAACCTTATCTTTGTAATATTGCTTTAGTCTCGGAACCATCAGCTCTTAATCTCCTCATCACATCTCCTGCAGTAACGTATCTTTTCTCCGCTCGAGAGTCTTTTTCGTCCTATCCTTACAGGACGGCTACACTTTTTACAGTAGATCATGAGGTTTGATATGTGAATTCCAGCTTCCTTCTCAATTATGCCTCCACCAGGATTCTTTTGTGAAGGACGGGCATGGCGTTTTACCATATTTAGTTTTTCCACAACTGCTTTTCTCTTATCCCTTAATATCCTTATAACCTTCCCTGTTTTTCCCTTTTCCTTACCAGAAATTACATAAACAGTATCACCGTTTTTGATATGAAACTCCTTCCCTTGAGTCACTTCCACGAGTTATACAACCTCCGGTGCAAGTGATATTATCTTCATAAATCCTTTAGAACGCAATTCCCTTGCCACCGGTCCAAAAACACGAGTGCCAATCGGTTCATTCTCCTTAGTTATAAGCACGGCAGCATTATCATCAAACCTTACATATGAGCCATCTGAGCGCCTTTGCTCCTTCCGAGTACGTACGATTACAGCCCTATGTACATCACCCTTTTCAACCTTTGAGTTGGGTAGGGCCTCCTTTACTGAAACTACTATTACATCACCAAGCCCTGCGTATTTTCTATTAGATCCACCCATAACCCTTATACAGAAAAGCCTTTTCGCCCCGGTATTGTCTGCAGCCAAAAGCATAGTAGTTGGTTGAATCATTCTCCGCTTCCTCCCTCCCCAAGATCCTCTTTGGGTAGTTCGGCTTCGAGTAGCGTTGCACGCTCAAGGATTTTACTCACTCTCCATCTCTTTGTACGGCTGAGAGGACTTGTTTCGATAATAAAAACCTTATCGCCGATTCTACAATCGTTTTTTTCATCGTGAGCTTTGAACCTCGATATCTTCTTTACGTGCTTTCCATACTTCTGATGGTGCACAATCTGAGTTACATCAACGACAACGGTCTTATTCATCTTGTTACTTGTAACTACACCCACTCTTGTTCTGACTTTACCTCTACTCATTCTTACTATCTTCTCCTTATCCCAAGCTCCCTCTCTCTCATAACTGTAAGCACTCGTGCCAAATCCCTTTTCAGTTTCTTTACCCTAGATACATTCGTCGTTTGACGTGTTGAAATCTGAACCTCTAGGTTAAAAAGCTCCTCCTTTAGATCCCTTTCTTTTTTCTTTAATTCATCACCACTAAGCTCTCTTGTTTCAGCAGGCTTCAACCAGCAAGCACCCCCTCTTCGCGAACGACTATGCGAGTTTTTACAGGTAGTTTATGTGAAGCAAGCCTAAGCGCCTCTTTAGCGACTTCCGGTGCAAGACCACTTATTTCGTAGAGCATCGTCCCTCTTTTTATCGGAGCAACATAACCAGCAATATCACCCTTTCCCTTTCCCATCCTTGTCTCAGCAGGCTTCTTTGTCACTGGTTTGTCAGGGAATATCCTTACCCAAAGCTTTGCTCCACGCTTGACATGGCGTGTTACCGCAACACGTCCTGCTTCGATCTGCTGAGAAGTCAACCTGGCGCATTCGAGCGATTGAAGCCCGAATTCACCAAAAGCGAGCGTTGCACCCCTTGTTGCAAGCCCTCTTGTTCTCCCCTTTTGTTGCTTTCTATATTTTGTCCTAGCCGGCTGAAGCATCTTTCTTCCTTAATCTAAGTGTCATACTTAGCCACAAAGACTCTAAGACACAAAGTTAGAATTTAGAAGATAACCTCCTTCTGCATTCTGACTTCTGACTCTTGAATCAACTTTTCTAAAACTCACATTCCTCATTTGTGCCTTGGTGCCTTAATGGCTAAATAATTACGTTAATTGTCGTCCTTTCTTCTCCAGCACCTCGCCTTTGAATATCCAGACCTTAATACCTATTACTCCATATGTTGTCTTTGCTTCGGCAAATCCATAGTCAATATCTGCACGAAGCGTTGCAAGGGGAACCCTACCCTCGCGGTACCATTCCTTCCTTGCTATTTCTGATCCCCCTAACCTTCCTGCAACCATTACCTTAATACCGAGTGCACCTAGTCTCATAGCAGAGGCCATTGCCCTTTTCATAGCGCGCCTATGAGCTACACGCCTTTCAAGCTGCAACGCAATGTTTTCCGAAGCAAGCTGCGCATCTATCTCAGGGCGTTTGACTTCACGAATATCCAAATAAACTTCCTTACCTGTAATATTACTCAAATCACGTCTAAGAGATTCGATCTCTTGTCCTCTTCGTCCTATTATCATTCCAGGGCGAGCGGCATGAGCTACTATTCTTACCTTTTCAGAAGCCGCCCTTTCCACCTCGATTTTTGAAATCCCAGATTGATAAAATCCCTTTTTAATGAGTTCTCTAACCTTCATATCTTCATGAAGGAGCTCTGTATACTTCTTCTTCTCCGCATACCACTTTGAATCCCAACTTTTAGTTATTCCGATCCTAAGTCCAATCGGGCAGATCTTCTGTCCCAAGTTATAACCCCCTTTCTTCAAGCACAAGCGTTATATGGCTAGTTCTTCTTTTTCTGGGATAAGCCCTTCCCATCGCTCTCGGTCTAAATCTTTTAATCGCAGACCCTTGGGAGGCATATGCCTCTTTTATATAAAGAGATTCGGTGTCAGTATGACCTTTCTCACTAGCATTGGCTACAGCGGATTTAAGAAGTTTAGCAATAATTGGCGCAGGCCTCCTTTTTACTGACGCAAGGGTTGCAAAGGCTTCTTCGACGCCACTCCCTCTTATTAAATCGAGTATAACCCGCGCCTTCTTTGGTGATGTTCTAGTATATTTAAGCAATGCTTTTGATACCATTTTATTACCCTAATTATTTACTGAGCCTTCTCAACCTTTGCCTTTTTATCACCAGCTCCATGACCCCTAAAGGTACGAGTTGGAGCAAACTCACCGAGCTTATGTCCTACCATATGTTCTGTTGTATATACGGGTATGAACATTCTCCCATTATATACAGCAAAAGTAAGCCCTATCATCTCTGGTATAACCATTGAGCCCCTTGACCAAGTTTTTATAATGCGTTGATCCCCTGAGGCCTTTGCTGACTGAACCTTCTTCAGTAGTTTTGGATCTATGTAAGGCCCCTTCTTTTTCGATCTCGCCATTTCCTCTCCTTCAATTTCTGAATTCGGATTGAAAAACATGCGTCTCCGAAATCTGCAATCTGAAATCCAACTTAATCCATTCCATACCCAATTCTTCTACGCTTTACTATAAATTTCTTTGTCCTCTTGTTTTTTCTTGTTTTATATCCGATTGTTGCCCATCCCCAAGGTGACACCGGATGAGGATTTCCTTGTGGAGCCTTTCCCTCTCCGCCACCGTGTGGATGGTCCACGGGATTCATCGCGACACCCCTCACATGGGGACGCTTTCCCATATATCTACTTCTCCCAGCCTTTCCAATCACTATTAACTCATGCTCCACATTGCCGGCCCTTCCAACGGTCGCCATACAATTTTGATGAACTAAGCGAATCTCACCAGAGCCCATCCTAAGCTGTGCATAGTCGCCCTCTTTAGCTAAGAGTTGTGCCGATACCCCAGCGGCTCGTGCGAGCTTCCCTCCCCCTAAGGGTTTTAATTCTATATTGTGAACGAAATTTCCAACTGGAATATTCCTTAAAGGAAGTGCGTTTCCATTTAGAACGTCGACATTTTCTCCTGAGATTACCTTATCGCCAACCTTTAAGCCATCTGGGGCTATTATGTATCTCTTCTCTCCATCTACATAACCTATAAGCGCAATCCTTGCTGACCGATTAGGGTCATATTCTATTGATAACACTTTACCGGGCACATTGAACTTATCCCTTTTGAAATCAATAACTCTATATAAGCGCTTGTGACCGCCCCCACGGTGGAGGCTTGAAACCCTTCCCTGAAAGTTTCTCCCTACTTGATTCTTAAGAGGCACCGTTAGAGGTTTAAAAGGTTTGTCCTCAGTAATCTCTGAGAAGTCTAGGCTTGTCATGAACCTTCTACCTTTAGTAACTGGACGATATTTCTTAATCCCCATAATTTAGACTCCTTCGAAGAACTCTATCTTGCCTTCCTTTAGTTTCACATATGCTTTCTTAAGTAGAGACCTCTTACCAGATATGCGACCGAATTTCTTCACACTCTTTCCAGCCAAGATAAGCGTTCTTACCTTATCTACCTTCACTTTAAACAGTTTCTCTACAGATTCCTTTATCTCCTTTTTATTAGCACTTCCATCAACAGCAAATACATACCATCCAGCATCCTTTATTGCTGATGACTTTTCTGTAACAAGAGGGCGCTTTACGACTAGCCTTGGCTCTCTCAATTCTTTAGCACCTCCTGAACCCGACTAAGCGAATCCTCTGTCATAACAAGTGAGTTAAACCTAAGTAGGTCATAAACGTTAAGTCCGTCAGCTTTTAATACCTTTACTTCTTCTAGGTTTCTAGCAGACTTTTTCAGGATTTCATTATCATTATTAATTAATATTAGAGCCTTATCAAGTTCAAATCTTTTAAGAAAATTCACAACCTGCTTAGTTTTAATTTGAGGGAGGTTAAGGTCTTTAAGTATTAAGATATTGCCGTCTCTGTGTTTTAACGAAAGAGCACTTTTCAGAGCCTGCCGTCTAACCTTTTTAGGGATGTTATATGACAAATCCCTTGGCTGAGGTCCAAATATAATCGCACCCTTTCTCCACTGAGGCGCCCTGGTACTCCCCTGACGCGCACGACCAGTGTGTTTTTGTTTCCAGGGTTTTTTACCACCTCCGCTTACCTCACCCCTTGTCTTAGTCGAAGCAGTTCCAGAGCGGCGGTTAGCCAATTGCCAGTTGACCACATAATAAAATAGATGCTCCTTTATTGGGGCTTCGAAAACCTCGGGAGCAAGCTCTACTTCACCTACCTTATTCTTCTCTAAATCATAAACGCTATACTGTGCCACTTTTCACTCTACCTCTTGTCGTATGCTTGAGAATTACCAAACCACCATCTGGACCGGGAACTGAGCCTTTTACCAATACTATATCCTTTTCAGTTTCTACTTTAATTACTCGAAGCCCTTGCATTGTCACCCTTTCGGCCCCCATATGTCCTGGCATTTTAATTCCCTTCCATACTCTTGCCGGATAAGAGTGTTGACCAATTGAGCCAGGTTTTCTATGAGACATACCTCCATGAGAATCAGGTTGACCTTTAAATCCGTGTCTTTTCATAGCACCAGCAAAACCCTTTCCCTTGCTTGTTCCAGAAACATCTATTATGTCGCCTTCTTTAAATATTTCTGCTTTAATAACGTCGCCAAACTTATAATCATCAACCTTACCTTTAAGAACCTCAAACTCCATAAGAATCCTCACTGGTGGAATACCAGCCTTCTTAAAATGACCAAGAAGGGCTTTTGTTTTCCTCTGTGGTTTTACCTCCTCAAACCCAATTTGTATTGCCTCATATCCATCCCTTTCCAAGTTCCTTTTTTGAACGACAAAACAAGGTCCTGCTTCTATAACGGTAGCTGCTATTTGCGTTCCGTCTTCAAGGAATATTTCAGTCATTCCTACTTTTCTACCAATTAATCCTTCTATCATAACATTTATGATCCTGTAAGTTTTATCTCAACCTCAACCCCTGATGCCAGATCAAGCTTCATAAGTGCATCAATTGTCTGCTGTGTAGGTTCAAGTATATCAATTAGCCGCTTGTGCGTCCGTATTTCAAAATGCTCCCTAGAATTCTTATCAACATGAGGAGACCTCAATACACAGTAACGGCTTATATGAGTTGGAAGCGGAACCGGACCAGCCACCCTTGCCCCTGTCCTCTTAGCCGTTTCTACAATTTCTTTTGCCGATTTATCAAGTAATCTGTGATCAAAGGATTTCAACTTTATCCTAATCTTAGCAGCACGATTCATATTCTTATTATCCTAGGACTCCTGTCGTGAGCCTGTCGTACGGCTCTACTGAGTGATTTTAGTAACTACTCCTGCTCCTACCGTCCTTCCCCCTTCTCTTATTGCAAATCTTAACCCCTCTTCCATCGCCACCGGCGCTATCAACTCCACATCCATGTTCACATT
>JAHFBK010000147.1 GCA_023250035.1 Candidatus Dadabacteria bacterium | reverse complement strand
CCCCCATCCCTACCTTCCCCCGCAAAGGGGGAAGGAGTAAAACTCAAATTCTACTTCTGCTGTTCTCGTGACTTAGCCTTGTATTCCTTAATCAACTTCTTTCCCGCATCGGACTCCGGAGCCGAGGGCACTGCTGACATATCCTCCATCGCGTCCCGAAGTTCTGCTTCCTGCTTTACAGTTGCTGCACTCTTTTGAGGAGAACCGTTAAGTTGAACAATCATCCCCAGGGCTTTTTTAATATTGTTTAAAGCATCATCACGATTTCCTTGCTCGTAGTACATAGTTGCTCGGTATAACTCTGATGCGGCATCCACTGATACCCCTCTTGCAGCGACATCTTTATTTTCATTGACCGCTACTTTACTTTTATCCTGTGTGACCTCATAGGTTAGTTCTCTTATCAAACTAACGGGTTGTTTGTTTTTGATAATGTCTGTAAATTCAAATGAAGCAGTTAGAAGCTGGCGCTTTCCAAGATTCTGGGTTGGTCCGTTTAACTTAACTAATATATTTCGCTCCTGCCCGCTAAAAATATCACCCAACTTAATTTGAACCTTGCCGTCTTTTATCATGTGCGTATATCCATAAATATTCTTAATCTGAACACCTGGTGATAGAGTAAGATAAATCGTCGGGTCTTTAGCTACAGTGGCAAGTATTTGACCGAATTCCTTTTCAAAAATAGTTGCAAGCTGTGTGGGGGATTCAATAAAGTAGTAATTGCCCGCTCCATACTCTGCAATGTTGGTCATAAGGTTCTCGTCATAGTTTAAACCGAGACCCATCGTCGTTAAATGAATGCCGTTTTCTGCTGCCTGACTCGCAATACGGCTGAGCTCGCCTATATCTGTTATGCCCACGTTTGCAAGACCGTCGGATAGAAGAATCACACGGTTTACATAACCGGCTCTATTCAAGGTTTTAAGCTGATCAATTCCTGCAATTAAACCACCTGATAGATTTGTTGAGTCAGTCGGATAGAGGGAATTTACAACTGATGTTGCGCTTTCCTTATCGTTTAAAAATTGAATTGGATACATCAACTCGACATCGGTTGAATAGGCAACAATCCCAATCCTGTCATTGCTTCCTAGATCGGAGATAATCCGTTTTGCTGCTTCTTTTGCGTATTCAAGCTTTCCTACCTCACCCATAGAGCCGCTTCTATCAATCACAAGAACCAGGTTTACAGGAGCTCTTTCCCTAGATTTAACCTCCTGTCCCTTGATGTGAAAATTAATAAGAATATCGTCATCTGAGCCCTTGTGGAAATAAGGATGGCTTAATTTAGCATCCCAGAAAACTGTATTAGTGTTTGAGTTTTTAGGTTGTGGGATGGTAGGAAAGGCTACTAAGTACCCGCCTCCTACTAGAAGGACGCAAATACCTAGAAAAATAATCAAAAACAAGTATTTATTTTTACTCTTCATTTTTTACTTCCTCCTTTTCAATATTTCTTCTAAGCATTTCGACTTCCTCGTTGATTAACCTCTCTTCTTTTTCCAAGGCTTCTTTCTCTTTAACCTGCCTTGAATGGGTAAACTCCGTTTCTTCCTCTACCCTTTCTTCCATCTTACGGAGTAGAGAGAACGGTTCTTCAAAATCAATTCCCCTATGCTCTTCTACTTCTTTTGTCCCCTCCCCTATACCTTTTCTAAGTCTTATATCTTTAATAAGGATGTTTCTTTTAGCCTTTGCCATCTGGACTCGGTTTTCCAGTTCTTTGAGCGCAGTTTGCATTTCTTTAAGTTTCACTTCATCTTCCGCATGCTTGATCTTTAGTTTTCTTTCGTCCTCTTCGAGAATCCTTTTTCTCCGCACTGCTTCCTTTGCATTTTCCTCCATATCTTCTTTGAGTAGCTCTTCGGCTCTTTTCTGCCAGTACGAAATCTGCCCACAGATTCTTTGGAGGAATCGCTTTTCCCCATCCACTCTAAATTTGAGCGTCGCAAGTTTTGCTCTTGCCTTATTCAGCCCTTCTTCCATCTCCTCAACCGAATGATTGATTATCTTTTCCCGGTCTTCAGCCTGTGTTACCCAGTAGTTAAACTGGGATTTTAGTAGCACATTTATCCGACTCTTGAATCCCATGTTAATTTCCTCTTTTTTAGTTTTAGGTATTAATACGAATGAGATTTAGGAAGGATTTAAATCTTGGAAAACTAAAAATAATTTAGCCACTTACTGACACGAATTTACCCAAATAAAGTAACTGTTATGTGTTAATTGTAGGAGCACCATCTTGGTGCGATCCTTTTCACGGCTAGAATCCGCTCCTACTGAAGAAGATGGAAACAAATTTATCTAATTTAGTATGACAAGCTTTTAGAACAGCTCGCAATGAACATAACTAGGGGGTGAACAGATTGCTTTAAACAAACAGTTGGTAATGAAAGCCCTCGTCTTAGCCTTATAATAATCCACTCTTCAAGTACTTCCTGCAGTTCTTTTCGACATTCCTCCAGTGTCTTTCCTTCAGCCCAGACCCCTTTAAATCCGGGAATACTACCATAATATCTTCTCGATTCCTCAAGAATCTCATAACGAGCTTTTTCCATAGCGACCTTTATGTATTTGGTAAGCATTGAGATTGCACCTGGAATTCGTAAGCCACTTTAATTTAACGAATATTTTCTGTCAAAATTAAAATAAACCTTATTGTCTAATTGTAGGAGTGTTAACCTGAAGGAACAATTAAATAAAAAACCACTCTCTTTTATTATGAAAGGGGCTTGTACTTTAATTTTAATACTCAGTTTCTAGTTAATTCTGTGTCTTTTCAACAATCTCCTCATCACAACAAAAACTGGTATAAGAAGATATAGTAGGATTGTTGTTTTGCAGCACACAGTTATTACTTACTTTTTTGTTCTTCCTCAATGTCAATAGGCCCTAGTTCTCTTGCCTTAAGTTGAATGATTTTTTGCCTCAAGGCTTCGATTTTATCTTTTGCAAAGGTAGCCTGTGATGGCACTACCTGCTGTAGATTATTATAGTTACTAATAGCATTTTCCAAATCCCCTTTCTGTTCATAGCACTCGGCTAAAGAAAGGTAAGCTTTTTCTTTCACTGAATCTGGTGGAGGGGGAAAAATCTTAAGAAGTTCTTCATTTGTTTTTAAAGAGGCTTCACAGTTACCTTCATTTTGTTGTTTGAGGGCTAGATTCAGTTGTTCATTGTAGACATTTTCCCTATATGCAAGCAGTTCCGCTTCTTTACTTTTTTTAATATCCTCTCGAATTTCTTGCTCCGCTGGTTCTTCTAATTGTCCTTCTGCCAACACTTCTCTTTTTAAAGATTCCTCTTCAGTTTTAGCTGGTGGTATTGGTGCTGGTTCATTCATCGATTTAGTTTCTAAGTTGGCAGAAGCTAAGTCCTCAGATGTTTCATCCGCTTTTTTTACCTCCTTCTCAGCGACTAGTTCCTCTGTAGGAGCACCTGCTACTAAAGAGGACCCCGATTCTTCTTGAATTCTTTCCTTCTTCCCAGAAGTCTGGGAAGAAGCAGAGGATGGTTTACTAGATAAGACACTACCTGGCTTCGATTCTAAACCCTCTAAAATCTTTTCCCCGATTCCGGGTACATCTGACCCCCTTTCGAGTGGCTTGGATAAAATAGTGTGTTTTTCTGATTTAATCTCTTCTAAAACTTTATTTCCACTTAACGGAATATCTGGTTGCTGTGCCATGGGCACCTTTTTTGCCATAGCATCCCTTGAATAGATAGTTTCACCAGGAGAGTAATTTATATTCTTTTGTCCATAATAGACCCATACTGAAAGTGCTAGGGCAGAGCTCAAAACTGGAACTAAAACAGGTGAATAAAACCACCTCTTCCAAAAGGGCGTCTTTTCTTTTGCAACCTCTTGCCTAGCTCTCTTTGATAATTTAGCTAAAACATGAGTAGAAGGTTGAGGAGGAGATTGTTCATTAAATATTCTTCTAATTTCCAGATATTCCTCTAACTTCTTAGAGCAGTAGGAACAGTTCGCAAGATGCTTCTTGACCATTCCCCTGTCGGAAGGTTCTATTTCATTATCCATAAAATCTATTAAAAGCTCTTCAAACCTTTCGCAATTCATATTTCTCTTTACACCTCTTTAGCCTTTTGCCTTTCTTCAAAATAGCCAGCCCTAATAAAAACCTCTCTAAGGTTCTGGTAGGCATACCTAAGTCGACTTTTTACAGTACTGAGATTAGTATCAGTTATATTGGCAATCTCTTTAAGTGATAGACCCTCGATCTCTCTAAGTAAAAATACCTCTCTAAATTCTTGTTTTAAGTCTTCTACCCCACTATTGAGGAGTGTCTGTATTTCCTTGTCTATTATCCTCTCCTCCTGGTTTTTATCACTGCTTTTAATAATCTCTAGGATAACTGCACTATCGCTTTCATCCCTAGATAAAGAAGCATCGAGAGAATCGTGATGTCTATGATTTTCGGTTCTAAGGTAATCTATACAGCGATTCCGTGTAAGGGTATAAAGCCATGTAGTAAATTTCTGGGATGAGTTGTATTTTTCTCTATTCTCGATTACCTTGAGAAAAACCTCCTGCGACAGATCCTCGACTTGAGTAGGGGCACGTTGCAACATGCCCCTACTTCCTATCATTTTTATTATAAATCTCAGTACTCCCCTGTTGTGGCGTTCAAGAAGTAAGTCAAAAGCACCTGCGTCACCATTTTGAAACCTCACCATAGCTTCTTCGTCCGTCAGCTCTTTTTTAGCTTCTAATCCAAACACTGTGAGCGCTCGCTTTTGGTTCCCTTAGTGGCCTTAATATAATTATACGATTAAAATCAGAAAAGGTTTTATTGCTTTAGAATTTATTGCTTGGCTAATTATCATAATCATTATAAGAGCCCGAAACCATTTGATAACATTTTAATGAGTATGGATACCTTTAAAATTAGAAAGTAAAATATATAATGAGTTCTAAAATAATTCTTTCGGGAGGATAGTAACTTGAATCAGCCAGCTTTTATTGTTTTTCTAGTTATGTTCTCTCTCTCTTTTTTTAATATCCCTTTTAGTATGTCCACTGAAAAAAATCATTCAGACATTTTTTTGAAAGTGGAGATAATTAACAAAGATGGAAATCTTGGCATCTTTGCCGAATACCAAAAAGCCCAAGAAGCACTATGGAAAGATTACCAGAAAATAAGAGATGAGTTCATTAACGGCTATCTTGCAAAAAAGCTTAAAAGGACTTACGAAGAGTTTAAAGGAATAGAAAAATCTTTAAGAGATAAATACATAGAGAGAAGAAGAGAACTGCTTGAAAAGTATTTTAGGGAATCAGCTATCAGTAATCAGCAGTCAGCCATCAGCAATCAGTAAATAGCTTTAGCTGATTTCGTCGTGAGCTCAGTCGAACGACCCTCATGTCTGCCCTAAAACACACA
>JAHFBK010000041.1 GCA_023250035.1 Candidatus Dadabacteria bacterium | reverse complement strand
CTCATTCCACTTTAGTAGTTCCTCAAGGAAAAAAAAGAGCCCTCTCAGAGGAGCCAAAACTGCCAGCACATATACTTCATCTAAAAGGATACAAAGGCTCTCTACTCTTATGAGAACTTATTCAAATGAGGCTAAGATGCTTAGAGAAAGGTTTATAAAAGCTAACTTGAGGCTTGTTGTCACTATTGCTAAAAAGTACATAGGGCGTGGGCTTCCATTTGCTGACCTTATTCAAGAGGGAAATATTGGGCTCATTAAAGCCGTAGAGAAGTTTGATCACTCAAAGGGCTATAAGTTTTCAACCTATGCTTCTTACTGGATAATACAACGAATCTCTCGTGCTATCTGTGATCAGACAAGGATTATAAGATTGCCAGTTCGAGTGCTTGAACAGGCAACTAAAGTATACAAGACAACTACTATGCTCCAGAATAAAAACGGTAGAAAACCTGAGGTTGATGAAATCGCACAAGAGTCTGGACTTAGTGTTAAGGAAGTAAAAAAGGCAATAGACTCAACTCCTAGTGTAGTTTACCTAGATATCCCGAGTTCTAATCCCGATCATGAAAAGAATACACTTGTTGATTTAGTATCAGATAGAGGTCCTTCTACGGATTTGCTTTTAGCAAAGGTCACGATGAATAAAAAAATCGAAGAAGCACTCTCGAGTCTTAGTAATAGAGAAGAAGAAATCTTAAGAATGCGATTTGGGATTGGCTATGATGATTCAT
Organism: Candidatus Dadabacteria bacterium; assembly: GCA_023250035.1. GTDB lineage: Bacteria > Desulfobacterota_D > UBA1144 > Nemesobacterales > CSP1-2 > CSP1-2. The sequence continues at coordinate 15,721 of JAHFBK010000041.1, read as the reverse complement.
ACACGCTTGACGAGATTGGAAATCGCTACAAACTTACCAAAGAGCGTATAAGACAGATTGAAAAGAGTGCTCTTAGAAAGCTCAAGGAGCACGAAGTAGGAACACTACTTAGGGATTTCATAGAATGATAACAGAAAATTCGCGGGAGCCGGTAAGTAGATTAGAATACTGAGCAAGCTACAATCTTGAGATGATACCAGCCTAGATGATTACAACACGAAATATTCTGGAGAAATTTATTTATCTTCTTACCTTTTCCCTCCTTTTTTTTTCACCCGTTCCTTTTGGCAGCGTTGAACCTGGGGCTAAATTCATTCTTCAACTTCAAGCTTTCCTACTTTTTCTTTTATGGCTTTTTTGGTCAATGCATAGTCGTGATAATTCTAAGCTGAACATAAAGAATTATTTGCCAATTTTAACTTTCGTACTTATATGCTTATTTCAAATTACCCCCTTGCCGGAATTTATTCTGGCAACTCTATCAAAAAATAGTTTTGAGATCTGGGGAAAAAACCAAACGATACTCGCAAGTATCGGATTTGCTGGTGAAAGTAGTATGTTTACAATAAGCCTCTATCCTCATGCAACATGGGAAGAAACAATGCTCTTGCTTTCATACATTGCTTTTGGTTTTGTCGTATCAAGGATGTTTACCGCCGAGGGTCAAATAAAAACCCTGCTTATTCCAGTGTTTGGGGTATCCATTTTTGAAGCCGCTTATGGAATATACCAGTCTCTGGTCAACAGTAGCATGGGTACAGCTACAGGATTTGCAACTGGAACGTTTGTAAACCACAATCATTTTGCAGGATTTCTTGAGATGAGTATCCCTCTTGCTTTAGGCTACGTGTTATCTTTGGGTGAGTGGCATGATAAGAGAAGTAAATCCTTTTTTAAAAATCTGGTTTCATCTGATAATTTTCAAAAACAGATTCTAATTCTTTTTCTGCTTGGAATGATGCTTCTTGTCATTTTTTTTTCAGGCTCAAGAATGGGCATATTTAGTACTGTTTTATCATTAGCCTTTTTTTATCTTACTTACTCCAGTTTTAGAAAGAACGGGGTAAAAAAAGCCTGGATGATTTTTTTTGTTATAGCTATTGCTGTTATCTATGGACTATGGATAGGGCTTTATCCTATATTTGAAAGGTTCCTAAAGGTAGAAGTGGATGCTCCTGTTAGAATCCTGGTCTGGAAAGATATATTAAGTGTTATAAAAGACTTTCCTCTTTTTGGAACCGGTTTTGGGACCTTTAGTTATGTTTATCCACTCTATAAAAAATACATGGAAGCTCCCCTTGTCTATACCTATGCACACAACGATTACCTGCAACTCATAATTGAAACTGGTATTCTCGGTTTCCTCTCGATTATTACTGCGCTAATTCTCTTTTTAATTTCTCGGGTAAGAAATCTAGGCTTGCTTTCCCAAAGGGAAAATCATTTTAGATTTTTTTTGGGTCTTGGCGCCCTATCTGGAATTGTGTCCTTACTGATCCATAGTCTGGCTGACTTTAATCTCCACATTCCGTCAAATGCTTTGTATTTTGCTTTTCTTATAGGCTTATTAAATGCTTTACAGACTAGAGGCTAGTAATCAAAGATCAGATTTATTTTTAAACAACCCTCAAAATCCCTATTTTTCTAATTACTAAATTTCTCTCTTTCTATCTCTTCTACACTTCTTAAAAGTATCCCCCTGCAATATATATCATCGCTATTAGTTTATTTGTTCCCACTATGTCTTTTACCCTAATTTCTTCCTATCTCAATACTTCCTCGAGAATTTTAATATTCCTCTATCTTACCCCTAATTAAGCATTTTTTTTCTACTATATTTTCATTCAAATAACCGATTCCATTCCAATAAAACGATACGTATTGGCAAGTAACAACTGGAGCTGCTCTTTTCCAATAAATTCTTCTAAGACCTTTAAGCCGCTAGTTAGAATAGGCGTTCGTTCCTTCACGGAATGAGCATCGGAGGCCACCGCATGAAGTACTCCGAACTTTGCAAACTGTATGACGCATCGCTTGGCTTGCTCTCCAAAATATCCACAAAAACTTCCAGCGGTGACTTGAACAAATGCTCCCGCATTAACCAACTCTAAAATTCTTTTTGGGTTCTTTTGAAGCTCCTGGTTTCTTTCCGGATGAGCTAGAATTGGATAGATTCCCATAACTTTGAGGTTGAAAATAATCTCCTCAATTCCAAAGGGAAGAGAAACAAAGGGTATTTCAATCAGGAGATAATCACTATCACCCAGAGTCAAAACCTCACCCGATGAGACAAGCTTGGGTAAATTCTCCGAAACCCCAACCTCCATGCCGGGAAGGATGGTAATAGTTATTTCATTCTCTTTTATCTTTTTATTTAATTCCTCTACCTTCTTTTTGATTTCATCAGGGCTTGGCTCCCATTTTGTTCTCTGAATCCAGTGTGGGGTTGTAACTGCTATTCGGATTCCATCTTGCGAAGCTATTCTAGCCATTTCCAAACTCTCTTCCCACGAAGTCGGTCCGTCATCTACATTTGGAAGGAAGTGGCAGTGAATATCTATCATATTTTGTACTCTACAAAAGTCTACTGTGAGTTACAGTATTCCACAACTTTATTTGCTTTCTGGAACTTTGAAGATTTCTCATTAAAAAAATCCTCGTAACCCTTGTATCTTCACAAGGAATAAGGTCAACTTCCTTTAAAATGCTAATTGCCCGAGGTGTAATATCTTCAAGGTTTCCCATTGGGTTGAAACGATGTAGAGTTTGCCTTGCAGTTGTTTGGATTTTTTCAAAAAAAGTATAACCAAAAGTATAGCCAAAATTTTTAGCCGAGGTTGACGCCTTAATTTTACCCGTTAGACTCTTAATTGATAGAAGATTTTATTATGAATGAAGAATGTCCAATATGTTGGTCATCTTTAAACTCACCTATAAGAGCTTCGGGTGATAAACATCCTATAGATTGTCCACGTTGCGGTGAATTCGTCGTATCGGGGGTAGTTAGTTCTGAACTGTACCATAAGCCTTTGAATGGACTTCAAATTGCAAATGCTTCAGGGTGGATACGTCAATATCGCCAACGAGGAAAGATACTCTTAAATGATGTTGAAACCCTGAGAAACCAAAGGACTCCTACTGTCGCGGAGAAGGCTAATAAACTATTGTTGTATTTGTCAAAAGAATTTCCAATACCTGGACAGTCATTAAACTTTAACTGGAATGAATCACCTCTTCTTGCAGTAACATGGTCACAAAATGTTGAAGAACTTTCATATTTATTTAAAGATTATTTGTACGGGGAGAAAGTTTTTTTGATCTATGAACTTGATGAACAAGGAATTCAGAAATTTAAAATCAGCCCTGTTGGATGGGCTTATATTGATAGTCTAAAACAAATTAATCCAGAAAGTCGGATTGCTTTTGTAGCAATGTGGTTTGATGAAAAAGTAAAACCGTTGTGGAGTGAAGCTATTAAACCTAGCATTGAAGCCGCAGGCTACGAGCCACTTCGTATAGATATGCATCAGCATAATAATCGTATTGACGATGAAATAATTGCTATGATACGACGTAGTAGGTTTTTGGTTGCTGAGTTCACGGATCAACGTGGAGGTGTATATTTTAAAGCTGGTTTTGCGCGCAGTTTGGGATTAGAAGTAATTTGGATATGTCCAAGGAATGAACTTAAGAATGTTCATTTTGACACTAGGCAATATAATTTTATTACATGGGAGGATGGGAATTTAGAAGATTTAAGAAAAGCTTTACAATATCGTATAGAAGCTACGATAGGACGTGGCAACTACAAACCACAGACGGCCTAACATATCAGTTGTTTTATTTACCTTCTATAATTTTTAAAAATTTTAATATCTCACTGACTTTGAAAATGCCGATGTCTGTTTAAAAATATCCAAACTAAATTTGCGCGTCCATAAGCAGAGCAGAAAAGACGATTTCAAGTTGTTCTTTAGCGGTAAGTTATTTTATCTTTGATATCTCATTATATCTGAAACAATTAACCGTGTGATCATTTACCATTCCCACTGCCTGCATGAAAGCGTAACAGATAGTCGAGCCGACAAATTTGAATCCTCTTTTCTTCAAATCTTTGCTCATTGCGTCTGATTCTTTCGTTCTTGGCAGTATCTCGGAGAGGGATTTGAATTCATGCTTGATGGGCTTACCGCCAACGAATCCCCAGGCGTACGTGTAGAAAGAGCCAAACTCCTTTTGAGTGTCCAGGAATTTTTTAGCATTGGTAATAGCTGCCTCAATCTTTAAACGGTTGCGAATGATGCCAGGATTACTAAGAAGACGTTTTACATCTTTTTTGCTGTAACACGCGATTTTGACTGGGTCAAAGTCATGAAACGCCTCACGATAGTTTTTTCGCTTTTTCAAAATCATCTCCCAGTTAAGTCCAGCTTGTGTGCCTCCCAGAAGTAGGAGCTCAAAAAGTTTTCTGTCATCGTGCACCGGCACACCCCACTCCTTATCGTGGTATTTAATCATAAGAGGATTTTTATTCGGCCAAGCGCAGTGTTTTTGAGGTTTTTTGATCATGATTATTTCAGTAAATAACTAATTGAAATACCTAAGGCTTTAGCAGTATTGACTATTATCTTAATGCTCGTAGAGCTAGATCCGAATACCGTATGGCGGAGGGTGAGGGATTCGAACCCCCAAGTCCTTTCGGACGCCGGTTTTCAAGACCGGTGCATTAGCCGTTCTGCCAACCCTCCGATTATTGTCATTTGAGTAGCTACAAAAATTTTATGAGCTATTTACGTTGATAGTAGTGTTACTCAGTTTTGATAAAGTTTCAAGTCTATAAATCGGAGTGAGTTTGTAGTTTGTCTTATCCAAAATTTGCAGCACTGTAGCTTTAAAATTAACTTCTCTTATAGCGATCAAAATCAATAATGTAGAGGGGAGAGAAAAATCAAGGCGCATATGAATTCTATTTATTTATGAAAGAACTTGATAAACACTTTTAACTTGATAATTCACTGTAGCTTGCTACAGTGTTTCCACGTCATCGCGAACGATGGCGAAGAGATCTATTTGAGATTCCTCACGGGGGCCTGTATTGAGCCCATGCGAAATATTCGGAATGACAACACAGGAATGTCTTCGCGAAGAGCTAAGCGACGAAGCAATCTGACGCATGGCGTCATCCTGAAGCAGCAAAGCGACTGAAGGATCTCCTGATTTATCTTGAGATTCCTCGCCTACGGTCAGGACGGCACACAGAGTCGGATTCCTCTCTTCGGAATGGTAGAAAGAGGAGGCGTCATTGCAATGACGGAAGGAATTCCTGTTTATATGCCGATACATTGCAGCTTCCTGCAGTTATTTCATTATAAAAGCAGAAAGCATTGGCCCTGTATGTAGTATATTAAAGGTAGAGTTGTCATTCTTTATCCGTATTGTTGTATGAAATCATGTGAAGTTCTTTGAAAAATCCTAAATTTCGGCTTGACATTAACGGTTGGAATACCTAAAATAAGGTATAGACCTTGACAATATTTTTAGATGCTATATATTTAATTTTTCCTTAGTTGAAAAACCTTTCTTGGTTCTAAGATCTTTGAAAAATTCATAGCAGACAAAAGCGGGCTAGTAGAGAAGAGCCAAAAACTCAAGAGTTTAAACGAAGAGTTTGATCCTGGCTCAGAGCGAACGCTGGCGGCGTGCTTAACACATGCAAGTCGAGCGCAGGCATCTTGGGGGCAACTCCGAGGTGTGCTGAGCGGCGAACGGGTGAGTAATACGTAAATAACCTACCTTTAGGACTGGGATAACCCCGGGAAACTGGGATTAATACCAGATAAGACCACAATTTCCACGGAAACTGAGGTAAAAGATGGCTAGGTAACTAGCTATCACCTAGAAACGGGTTTACGTCCCATCAGGTAGTTGGTGAGGTAATGGCCCACCAAGCTTAGGACGGGTAGCTGACCTTAGCGGGTAGTCAGCCACACGGGAACTGAGATACGGTCCCGACTCCTACGGGAGGCAGCAGTGGGGAATATTGGGCAATGGGCGAAAGCCTGACCCAGCGACGCCGCGTGGGGGATGAAGGTCTTCGGATTGTAAACCCCTGTCAGGAGGGACGATGGGTCTATGGGCTAATATCCCATAGACTTGACGGTACCTTCAGAGGAAGCCCCGGCTAACTCCGTGCCAGCAGCCGCGGTAATACGGAGGGGGCGAGCGTTGCTCGGACTTACTGGGCGTAAAGGGTCCGTAGGTTGCTTCGCAAGTTAGATGTGAAAGCTCAGGGCTCAACCCTGAAATTGCATCTAAGACTGCGGAGCTAGAGTTCGGAAGAGGTTGGCGGAATTCCCGGTGTAGCGGTGAAATGCGTAGATATCGGGAGGAACACCAGTGGCGAAGGCGGCCAACTGGTCCGACACTGACACTGAGGGACGAAAGCGTGGGGAGCGAACCGGATTAGATACCCGGGTAGTCCACGCCTTAAACGATGGATGCTAGGTGTGGGGGTGTAAACCTTCGTGCCGCAGCTAACGCATTAAGCATCCCGCCTGGGGAGTACGGTCGCAAGACTGAAACTCAAAGGAATTGGCGGGGGCCCGCACAAGCGGTGGAGCATGTGGTTCAATTCGATGCTAAGCGAAGAACCTTACCAGGGTTTGACATGCTGGATTAAGCCTACGTGAAAGCGTGGGGTGGTGTGGGGCTTGTCTCCACATAGCCAGCACAGGTGCTGCATGGCTGTCGTCAGCTCGTGCCGTGAGGTGTCCGGTTAAGTCCGGTAACGAGCGCAACCCTTGTTCCTAGTTGCCAGCATTTAAGGTGGGCACTCTAGGGAGACCGCCGGCGACAAGCCGGAGGAAGGCGGGGACGACGTCAAGTCAGCATGGCCTTTATGTCCTGGGCTACACACATGCTACAATGGCGGATACAACGGGTTGCGAACTCGAGAGGGGGAGCTAATCCTATCAAAATCCGTCTCAGTTCGGATTGCAGGCTGCAACTCGCCTGCATGAAGCTGGAATCGCTAGTAATCGCGGATCAGCCACGCCGCGGTGAATACGTTCCCGGGCCTTGCACACACCGCCCGTCACACCACGAAAGCTGGTTCTGCCCGAAGTGGCTGGGCTAACCCGAAAGGGACGCAGGCTCCGAAGGCAGGGCTAGTGATTGGGGTGAAGTCGTAACAAGGTAGCCGTAGCGGAAGCTGCGGCTGGATCACCTCCTTTTAACGGAGATAACGAGTATTCGAATGTGGGTTCGAATGCTCTTTGACTCTTCTTGAAGGTCTCTTTTGTCTGCTTATAAGTTTTGGTGCTCTCAGGTTGATTTCGGGGTTCGTGACTCGTGGTTCATGAATTGGGTGTTGCCGTTCGGTCGAGATCCGAAACCCGAATCACGAGCTACGATACACGACCAGGGCCTATAGCTCAGTAGGCTAGAGCGCACCCCTGATAAGGGTGAGGTCGGTGGTTCGACTCCACCTAGGCCCACCAGAAAGGAATGGTTGAAGGGTTCAAGGGTTGAAAGGTTTAAATTTTAGAACCATTGAACTTTTGAACCTTTAAACCTTCGAGCTAGAAGTTACGGGGGTGTAGCTCAGCTTGGGAGAGCGCCTGTTTTGCAAGCAGGAGGTCGGCGGTTCGAGCCCGCTCACCTCCACTTTAGTCGTTAGTCATTAGTCTTTAGTCCTTAGATTTTTTGTCTAAAGACCAACGACTAATAGCTAAAGACTTTGTGACGGAGTCACAACATGTTCTTTGACAATTATATATTGTGCTGAGTAAATCGAAGCGTGCTTTATAATAATTTATGAGTGAGGATTCTCATGCCTCGCAGTTAAGTTGTGTAGAGCAGATGGGGAATGCCTTGGCGGCAGATGGCGATGAAGGACGTAGCAAGCTGCGATAAGCCTCGGGGAGTCGCTAAGCAGGCTGTGATCCGAGGATTTCCGAATGGGGAAACCTAACTAAGTAAACCTTAGTCATCTTAGGATGAATCCATAGTCCTAAGAAGCGAACAGAGGGAAGTGAAACATCTCAGTACCTCTAGGAAAAGAAATCAATTGAGATTCCCCTAGTAGCGGCGAGCGAAAGGGGAATAGCCTAAACCCTATGAGTGTAAAAACCTACGGGTGTTGCTCATAGGGTGTTGTGGGATGCAGTCTGAGGAATCCGTAGATTCTTCAGGGAGTTACAAAACCTTGTATTAGTTGAATTGCTTGGAAAGGCAAACCATAGAGGGTGATAGTCCCGTAAATAAAAATACAAGGTCTCCTGTGATTGCATTCCCAAGTACCTCGGTCCACGTGCAAGGTTGAGGGAAACCGGGAAGACCACTTTCCAAGGCTAAATACAAACTGCCGACCGATAGTGCACTAGTACTGTGAAGGAAAGGTGAAAAGAACCCCAGTGAGGGGAGTGAAATAGAACCTGAAACCATTTGCTTGTAACCAGTGGAAGGGCTATGCCCAAGGAGGCAACTCTACGGGAATGCCTGACCGCGTGCCTTTTGCCTAATGAGCCGGCGAGTTACTTTCAGTGGCAAGGTTAAGCCGAGTAAGAGGCGAAGCCATAGCGAAAGCGAGTCTTAATAGGGCGATAAGTCACTGGCAGTAGACCCGAAGCGAGTCGATCTATCCATGGCCAGGGTGAAACAGAGGGAAAACCTCTGTGGAGGCCCGCACTGGTCAGGGGTGAAAACCTGTCGGATGAGCTGTGGATAGGAGTGAAAGGCTAATCAAGGCTCGTGATAGCTGGTTCTCCCCGAAATATATTGAGGTATAGCCTCACGTAATAACGGGCGGAGGTAGAGCACTGGTTGGACTAGGGAGCTGAAAGGCTTACCAAACCCAGTCAAACTCCGAATGCCGTCTTGTTTTATCGTGGGAGTCAGTCCATGGGAGATAAGTTCCATGGGCGAGAGGGAAACAGCCCAGATCGTCAGCTAAGGCCCCTAAATTCAGGCTAAGTGGTAAAGGATGTGAATTCGCACAGACAGCCAGGAGGTAGGCTCAGAAGCAGCCACCCTTTAAAGAGTGCGTAACAGCTCACTGGTCGATGCGAGTTTGCGCCGAAAATGAATCGGGGCTCAAGCCTGGTGCCGAAGCTACGGGCTGCACGTAAGTGTAGCGGTAGGGGAGCGTTCCCAACGGATTGAAGGGTTATCGTAAGAAGGCCTGGACTTTTGGGAAGTGAGAATGCCGGCATGAGTAGCGATAAAGGTGGTGAGAATCCACCTCGCCGTAAGCCCAAGGGTTCCTGGGGAAGGCTCGTCCGCCCAGGGTAAGTCGGGACCTAAGGTGAGGCCGAGAGGCGTAACCGATGGAAAACGGGTTAATATCCCCGTACCACCAAGTTGGAGTGAAGGGGTGACGAAGGAGGGTAGGTCAGCCGGGTATTGGACATCCCGGTTCAAGCTTGTAGGAGGAAGGAACTGGTAAATCCGTTCCTTCGCTAACTCTGAGAAGCGAGTACGAGGGGCGTAAGCCCCACAAAGTGATTGAGCCCAAACTTCCGAGAAAAGCCTCGTAGCGTTGATAATTTGGTGCCCGTACCGGAAACGGACACACGTGGGCGAGTAGAGTATACTAAGGCGCGTGAGAGAACTTCGGCCAAGGAACTCGGCAAGTTAGCCCCGTAACTTAGGGATAAGGGGTGCCCACATTAGGTGTAGGTTCTCGCAACTGAAGCCGAAGTGGGTCGCAGCAAAGAGGCGGTGGCGACTGTTTACTAAAAACACAGGGCTCTGCAAAGGCGAAAGCCGACGTATAGGGTCTGACTCCTGCCCGGTGCCGGACGGTTAAGGGGATGGGTTATTCTAGGCAACTAGGAGAAGCTTTGAACCGAAGCCCCGGTAAACGGCGGCCGTAACTATAACGGTCCTAAGGTAGCGAAATTCCTTGTCGGGTAAGTTCCGACCTGCATGAAAGGAGTAACGATTGCCGCGCTGTCTCGGCCGGATGCTCAGCGAAATTGTGGTTCTGGTGAAGACGCCAGATACCCGCTGTGGGACGGAAAGACCCCGTGCACCTTTACTACATCCTAGTGCTGGATTTTGGTGCTGCATGCGTAGCATAGGTGGGAGCCTTTGAACCCCCGATCTCGGTCGGGGGTGAGGCAATAGTGAAATACCACCCTTGTAGTTCTAGGATTCTAACTGAGGTCCGTTATCCGGACCCAGGACACCGCTAGGTGGGTAGTTTGACTGGGGCGGTCGCCTCCTAAAGAGTAACGGAGGCGCGCAAAGGTTCCCTCAGCCTGATTGGAAACCAGGCGTAGAGTGTAAAGACATAAGGGAGCTTGACTGTAAGACTGACACGTCGAGCAGGTGCGAAAGCAGGCCTTAGTGACCCGGTGGTTCCATGTGGGAGGGCCATCGATCATCGGATAAAAGGTACGCCGGGGATAACAGAATAATCGCGCCCAAGAGTCCACATCGACGGCGCGGATTGTTACCTCGATGTCGGCTCATCGCATCCTGGGGCTGAAGAAGGTTCCAAGGGTTGGGCTGTTCGCCCATTAAAGCGGTACGTGAGCTGGGTTTAGAACGTCGTGAGACAGTTCGGTCCCTATCTACAGCGGGCGCAGGAGACTTGAGGGGGTCTGCTCATAGTACGAGAGGACCTGAGTGGACGAGCCTCTAGTGTACCAGTTGTCGTGCCAACGGCAGCGCTGGGTAGTTATGCTCGGAAGGGATAACCGCTGAAAGCATCTAAGCGGGAAGCCTGCCCCAAGATTAGGTCTCCCGAACCGTAAGGTTCCTAAAGGTCCCTCGAAGACTACGAGGTTGATAGGCTCTAGGTGTAAGCTCTGCAAGGGGTTGAGCTGAAGAGTACTAACCGACCGTGCGCCTTAACTGCGAGGTTTGAGAGTCCTCAAATATGCTAAGATAAACTCAGCACAATATACTATTGTCAAAGAATTAATCCCTTCCTAGTTTTCTCAGAAATTTTAGGAAAAGTTAAATTAGTCTCTTTCTAAAAAGAGGCTTATGTACGAAAAGTATTTCTGTTAAGGAGCTAAAAGAAAAAATGTTAAGACGATTTTTAAAACCATCTGAAACAAGGGAATACAGCGTTATACTCAAGCGCTCTCATGGTGGGAAATATGATGTTTCTGAAGTAGAAGAAAAAGACAGGAAAGCAGTCAGTAGCTACATTGATACATTGATGTTAAATAGTGAGCTTATTTCAGATAACACGGACCAAGTTCTTGTGAACTTAAAAGAGACAAATGAAACCTTGATTTGTGATGTTAAAACTCTATCTAAAAATTAAACCAACCAAGCAGGGGTTCAAAATCTTGAACCCCTACCATCTTTTTTCCAAGAAACTAATACCGATTCTACTAGTCAAATGGATAAGCAGGTTTTAAAACTTGTTAATAACAAGCCATATAGGCAGCTAAAAGGGGGATAGATAAGACAACGTGTAGGATATGTTAGATCATTTATCAAACTTTAAGCCCGGAAGTCCTTAAACGTTTCATCAAGAAAAAGGTTTCTTAATTTGCTGCCCTTAGCTTTTTGGATGACGGATAAAAATCCTTCACTTAAATTATTCTTTATGATGGAGAAAACATCTTCTAATTCGATCTTGTCAATCAACTCGTCATAAAGCTCTAATTCCTCAATATTTACAAGAAAGATATGAAAATCTTTTAATCCATTAAGTTGTTTTTCCTTCTCTATGTTTTCAAGTGCTTCTTTAATCCATGATTCATACAATAAACTCGACACGAGTGGCATGTCCATAAAAACTATACATGGAAGTACCTTTTTGTTGTTGAATTGGCTAAGCTCATTATACTTTGGAATATCATGTGCTCTTTTGAAAACCTGTGCTGTTGCATCTGCAATCTTTTTGATCTCTCCTTTCACTATGAGGTCTTTATCTCCAGTCTGTTTACTTTGTAAAGCAAACTGGTTAGCCTTTGCCTCAAATAGATAGATTTTGTCTCCTCTTTCAACCCACCAATCAACGAACTTGCCTTTAGGATAATCCAACTCTGGATGAACATTCTGCTTGCCATAAATTCCTTTTAAGATAAGCCCTACATATTCCTGAAAGACATACCCGAAATAGTTTCTAAATTCTTGTTGTTGACCTTTATCTTCAAAATAGCGATGAAACAACCAATAGATACCTCCAAAAGCTTTTCTAATGTATGCAGATATATTTGGTACAACAAAAGGATCGCCAAGATGCTTTGCATCAGTTTCTATAATTGGATAAACCAATAAAGGATTAAATCTCGTCTTTGTTAATATTGGATTGAGATTTTGATTAAAAGTTATATCTTCTTTTTTGATGGTTTCGTAATCTGCTTTCAATATTTTGAGAAATTTATTAATTTTTTCTTCGATCAGGACACCTTTCAATTGTGGGATATCGGCGTTAGTGAACATTTGAATGTTAAATGTCGCGGTTCTTTTGGAACCAGCAGCCACGGCCGCTGCGATTCGGAGATAATCATATATGCTTAAGCTTATTTCCTTTTCAAAAATAATAGATAAATTTTCGAATCTACCTGGAGGTATTTTGTTTATCAGATCATTGAATATAACAACTGTTCTTCCCATCATATAAATTGGTGAGAATTGATATTCCATTTGTTCGAAGTGTAGCCGAATCATGAAGGATCGAAGCTTATCTTCATCAGTGATTTTATAGGTCTCGGTAATTTCTGGTTGTATAAGGGAACTATTGTAAATATTACAAAGGATAAGCCAGTTATCTTTTTTGCTTAGATATTTTGATTTGTAATCATTGGCTTTGGAAATAAGCAAAAGATTGGCTAAGTAGGCCAAGGCAAATTGCGTTATTATTATCCCTGTTTGCGGTTCTCGATGAGCAACGATACCAATATTATTGGGGTCACCGCTGTTAAATATGTAATGAGAAGCTTTGCCTAGTGTGATGAGACCGTCTCGCAGATTATATCTCCTCAAAACACTCATTAATTCTTTTTCAGATACTGAGCCCTCCGGTCTATTACCGAGTTCAGCAATATCAGTATCACAAGGTATTGCTACTATTTTGGGTGTTATAGTATGATTTTTCATCAGACCGTATTTTTACATTAATCTTTATGAGTCTATCAATATTTTACTCAATACATAGAAAAAAAAGGAAAATGGGACGCAAGCCTTTTTTGTTGAAGAATGCCTTCCACGGTTAGCTTCGCCGTTGAGGAGGCAAGAAGTTTTTTTGGGCTGTTTTCCATTTTATTTTCTTGACCTGAAAATAAGTTTTTTGTATTCTGAGTAGTAATTAGATAAAGTAAGGGTTTGCAACATAAAATCCATTCTTGGATATTATGCTGTATTCTTGCAGGCTAATTACGTTAGGCTCTTAAAATAATGGAAGGTAGTTCTGGTGATAGGGATCAAAAAATTCTCCTTCACACCTATTCTTGGCTGGTCCTCATCACGATATGACCTATTCTTGATTTGCAAGAGAAGGTACTTCTACCAGTACTACACAAAGTACGACCGAGAGGTCCCGACCAGGAAGATCAACCAATTCAAGGAGTTAGTGTCAATCCCTCTGGAGACGGGAGGAACCGTCCACAAGGTAATCGAGGTGCTTCTCACTAGACTGAAGACGACTTCAAAGGACATCGATAGGAAAAAGTTTTTTGATTTCGCCAGGAGAACGACTGAGAATAACATTCGGACCAGAAAATTTGAAGAGGTCGTCTATGGGGATATGGCTGAGGTGGAAGTGGATGCTCTATATCCGAAAGTCCGAGAGAGTCTGGAAAATCTGCTGGCCAGTAACCGCTTTGACTGGCTGGTCAATGAAGCGATTAGTAAATCGGATGAATGGATCATTGACCCGCCGGGGTACGGTGAAACCCGAATCGGAGCTTTGAAAGTCTACTGCAAGGTTGACTTTCTGTTCCCGGCTGGAGACGAATATCACATAATAGACTGGAAAACCGGAAAGCCTGACACCGACAAACATCGCAAGCAACTCATCGGGTATTCAACATGGGCATCATATCATTTCGAGACTGACCCGACAAAGGTCAAACCCAAAATTGTGTACCTGCATCCCGAATACCAAGAAGTCCAGGAAACATTCAATGTCTTCGACCTGGAAAACTTTGCTATTCAGGTTCGGGCTGAAACTGAAGAGATGTATGAATACTGCAGGGATGTCGAACAGAACATACCATTGGATAAGGCGGAGTTCCCAATGGTAGATGACCAAAGGATTTGCGCTTACTGCAATTTCAGGGGCATTTGCTATCCAAACCTATATCCTGCCAACCTCTGAGTGTCAAAAAATAGAAAATAAAGGGTCTTATCTCAACAGGCTGTTGCCCAAATGGATTCTGTTTTAGCAACTTGAGAATAGGGGATTCAACCCTTTTTTCGTTGAAGAATGCATTCCACGTTAGCTTCGCCTAAGAGGTCAAGAAGATTCTTTTCTGGCCGAGCATACATTTCATTATCTTCTTTTTGAAATCAGGTTTTTTGTATTCTGAGTACCAATTAGATTAAGAAATAATTTGCAGTATAGCCTTCCTTTTTGGATATTATGCTGCATTCTTGCAGGCTAATTAGTAGTTGAGTAGCATGTGTGAGAGAAGGTGCTGCAAAAGTAATTCATATTTATCATTAATTAATTAAAATCAATCATATCGTAAGCTTCGTAAACATTGACTTTCACATATCCCATTTACACATAATATATAAGATGAAGGAGGTTCTGATATGGATCCAATACCTATTAAAAATGGAGATTATGAAGAGTTATGGCGTTTACAAAAATCAATACAAATCGCCCATTTGGCAAGTGACACTGCTAAAATAACTGAGTTAGAAAAAGAGATGACTGATAAAATATATAAATTGTATCCTCAATGTATTGGTCATAAGGTCCGCTTTGACGTGTCTGCTAAGAAAATTTTTATTTGGTGATGAAAACTATCTCTGCTATTTTTTGCTTATGATCCTCTGCCTAGTTATCTAAGCTTTATCAGCAATTGATAATTATATGATAATGGTAAAAGCTAACATAACGTTGGATTGTCATTAGTTCGTTATAGCTCAACTGGCATACTGGGTAGTGGAGTACACCCCTTTTAGCTTTAACTCGGACCCATAAGTTCATAAATCTCTTTATCAGATAGACCAAAGTAGTGAGCAATCTCATGTTGAAGAACTTCATAGACTTTTTCTTCTAATTCTTTTTCATTTCTGCAGTTTCTTTCGATATTTTTTTGAAATAGAACGATTTTATCAGGCAAACGTGCAACCTGCCATACGCTTCTTTGTGGAAGCGGGGTTCCCCGGTAAAGCCCGAGTAGTATACTACTGCCCCTGATTTTAAGATGCTCTAAATCCTCATGGGTTGGATAATCTTCAACAGTGATTACCATATTTTCAATCTTCTGCTTAAATTTTTCTGGAATTTTTTGATAAGCCTTATCTACGAGTTCTTCAAATTTTTTTTGTTCCAATTTGGTTCCTTAGTGTAAGTGCACGATTTATAGAGAGATAATAATGACTTAAGAAATAAGTTCAAGTAAATGTCCCCCTGGCTCTGCCACGGGGTTATTTACTATAAGAAATTTTTACAGTCAACAACAAGTATCAGTCTATAACTTATTATTAAGAATCTTAGTTGTGAATTAAATACTGATGAGATAATACTTAAAAATGAGGATGTGTATCCTCGAATGGGTTTATGGGAGTGGTCATACAT
>JAHFBK010000040.1 GCA_023250035.1 Candidatus Dadabacteria bacterium | reverse complement strand
AGGGCAATCGTGAAATATCAACTTTTAAGGCATTTCCAAGTCGTTCTAGGGAGTAGAAGTTAACCGTTTCGAAACTGGTTTTAAGGGACGCAATAGTATCAAAAGGATTCTTTTTAGCCATTACTTTTCCCCCATTATGATTCTAGCTTACAACCACACCTACTTTTATTATATACTAGGAGTGTAAATGAGCAATCGGAGAGAAATATTTCTTTGCTAAAAACTTTGATTAGTGATAAATGTTTATCTATAAAATAAAATTAAAATTTAAGGTTAATCTTGATCTGTGAGTAAAAATGCAATGAAGAGGATAATCTGAGTGGCTGATTCTCATCCAAGTGTAGACCAGTATCTGAGCGATCACATGGACGCGATCCATCAGTCTCCAAAACTCATCATCGAGAAGTCCATAATTCCATCCCTGACTATTTGGGTCAGTGCCGATGGTACAAAGGTTATGTTACAACGCTGGTACGATGTTACGCCTGATATTCTCAATGGTATAGGTGTCAGAAGCCGTGACTTCGTACCTGATAGTGATGTGCGTCTCGTGGACAAGGACGGTAAAGAGATTCACCGCATTAAAGCCAAGCTTACCGACGACTTTGACGGTCTTCCTGTTTTGCTTGCACGCATAGAAAAGACATGGTCTTTAGCACGTTCTGCCTCAGAGTTCTGGACCCAAGTTTGCGACATTCTCATACGTTCACGAGTTCCGAGTGTTGAGGAAGTAGCTTCTGATTTTTACGATGTACGCCGAACTGGTTGGCTAGAACTGTCATGCTTCTGGGTAGCGTTCCTTGCAAGATTACGACACGAGTTCGATCAGCCGGGTTGGGATGGTCTCCTTTCGGGTGATCAGTTAATATTTAGGTATATCGACTTCTACAATGAGTCACCATCAAGGGGACCTGAACTTCGAGAGCCATCCTATCAGGTAGACCGAGTACGACTTCAGAGTTTACTCGATGCAGTCCGTGAGGCCTCGACAAACCAAGAGAAAAAGAAAACGCTAGAAACCCTTGCCGAGTACCTCCTAAAAGGAGTAACTGGATTTGAGGTTCTTCAGTCACAAATCTCTGCTACTGGAGAGATCGACCTTGTAGTTCGAAATAATACCACACATCCTGTACTTGCTCGCCTAAGCTCCCATATTCTTGTCGAGTGCAAGCATTGGGCAAAAACTATTGGAACCGATACAGTGGGAGCTCTTATCGCTGATTTACGGGATGCCAATCTGACTTCTGGGTTCCTCATCTGCCGGAAGTCCATATCTAATGCTGCAAAGCAACGGAGAAATAACTTTTTCCAACGTGACAAAGGTTTCATCATAGTTTTCACAGAGGCAGATATTCAGTCAGTGTGTGATGGAGTTGATCTGACTCATTTGTTAGTTGAACGACTAGAAGCAATCATCTTTCAGCGCTAGTGATATGTGAATATGACACAGAAATGAGAATTATGTGTAAATAGATCAGAGAAAATTACAACCAGAGAATCAGGAGCCTTATTAAATAGACTTAAATGCATCTGTAAATATATGTTTTCCATTCTTCTCTATAAGTTTTCCATGAGATAATTATCCTTTCAAAATCCCATGCCAAAATGTAATCAACTGATTTTTTGAATTCAGATTTATTCTTCAAAATAAAATGCTTGAATATTCTCGATGGACCAAACTTGTCATACACACCCTTTAAACGAAAGAACAAACGTGTAAATAACGGCTTATGAGCAGTAATATAAAAAGCCAGATCGGTTAAGGTTAGTGTCTTTGTCTGTGGATGAAAGAACACAACCTCTTCTAATCTGGGTATTCTCTTAACATGATGTTGTTTAATTTCGTTGTTCCATGGGTAATCAAGTCTATCCACTAAATCTTTGGCATTTGGGAGGTCAGGAAGCTTTTTCCTTAAACCATGCACTATATATAGTTCAGCATCTGTATATTCATTATAAAATTGCTTCAAAAATAGGTGATGCATAGTATTAGGTTCAATAATAAATTTTGGCCTGCCAATGGAGTCAATTGAGTCCTTTATTGTTTTTGAAAGCGCTATTGGTGAATGAACAAATAATTCACCAACTTTCAGGCGAATTATTGTCATACGGCTTCCAATTTGCAAAACCCCAACCGAGAATTTTTCATCTTCAACCACCCACAAGTTTTCAGCAAACTCTTTTTTCATGTATTCGCCTTCTTTAGCCGGCAATTCAATAACAAGTTGTTGATCTTACTACACAGAAGGAAATTTTTAGGAATGTTTAATAATTGTGGAATGAAACTTACTACAGCAAGCTGAAGGGTATCGTCATACTAACACAGAGTCCTTTTAGTCATTTGAGGGAACCTAAGCAATCTGATTGAGATTCCTCACTGCTCCTTCGACTAGGCTCAGGACAGGGTTCGGAATGACACCCCGTGTAAGATTGCCACACGCAACGACAGTTGAACCCACGTAGTATATTGTAAGGAATTAACAAGTTAAGAATATCGGCTTTGTTATACAAACAATGTAAGAATATTCTCTTAGCCTTCGAACCTCCTAAAAGCCAAACTTGCATTTGTCCCGCCGAAACCAAATGAATTACTGAGAGCGGTTTTTATTTTTATATCTCTTGCCTCGTGTGGAACGTAATCTAAATCGCAGTCTGGGTCAGGATAATCAAGATTGATTGTAGGCGGGATAATCCCATTATACAAAGCTAAAACTGTAAATGCAGCTTCAATGCCTCCAGCCGCACCGAGAAGATGCCCTGTCATGGATTTTGTTGAACTTATAGGGAGCTTATAGGCATAGCTATTAAAAACCTCTTTTACAGCACGCGTTTCATTGACATCGTTCTGAGGAGTTGATGTTCCGTGGGCATTTATATAATCAATATCCTCTGGGTTTAGCTGAGCGTCTCGTAGAGTCCTTCTCATACACCTAACTGGACCATCAAGTGAAGGAGATGTAATGTGATAAGCGTCGCTGCTCATACCGTATCCTATTACTTCGGCATAAACCCTTGCACGACGTTTTTTTGCAAACTCAAGCTCCTCTAGGATTAAAATCCCTGCACCTTCTCCCATTACAAAACCGTCACGCTCTTTATCAAAAGGCCGGGAAGCACGATGCGGTTCTTCATTCCTAGTTGATAGTGCCTTCATTGAGTTAAATCCTGCTATCGCAACAGGAAGGATCGGCGCTTCTGTTCCGCCTGCAATCATCACATCCGCATCACCCCTTTCAATTATCTTTGCCGCATCTCCTATTGCATGGGCGCTCGCTGCGCATGCAGTAGTCGTGCAGCAATTAGGTCCCTTTGCGTGAAAGAATATTGATACGTATCCAGATGCCATGTTTGCAATCATTGAGGGAATGAAGAATGGTGATACTCGTGAAGGCCCCCTTTCATGCATCTCTATCACATTTTTCTGAAATGAATCAAGCCCACCGATTCCAGAACTCACAAAAGTCCCAACGTCAGGAGAAATATCTTCTGTGATTTCAAGACCCGCATCATTCAATGCGAGTTGTGTAGCGGCAACGGCGTATTGAATAAATGGATCACTTCTTCTTATCTCCTTGGGATCCATAAAATCAACTGGATCTAAATCAAGGACCTCACCAGCTATCTGAGTCTTGAGCACCGAAGGATCAAACTTTTGAATACGCCTTATCCCCGGAATTCCCTCGCAGATCCCCTTCCAGCTTTTTTCATTTCCCGTGCCAAGTGGGGTTATAAGCCCGACTCCGGTTACTACTACCCTTCTTTTCATTACTTCCGACGCTCCAGAACATAGTTTATAGCATCCTGAACCGTTATAATGCGCTGCGCATCTTCATCCGAGATTTCAACCCCGAATTCGTCTTCCATAGCCATAACGAGTTCTACCAAGTCAAGAGAATCCGCACCTAAATCCTCGATGAATGCCGATTCGAGAGATATTTCATCCTCAGGCTTGCCAAGCTGACTAGCGACCATCTTCTTCACCTTACCAACTATTTCCTGTTCATGTTGAATTCCCATAATTTATTGCCTCCCAAATTTTTGTTTTTCAAGTATAAAGCCCGCCGTTTACCCTTACAACCTCCCCTGTAATATAAGATGCATCATCAGATGCAAGAAATGCTACTACCTTTGCAACATTCTCTGGAGTTCCAAACCTCCCAAGTGGAATACCTTCAACGTATTTATTCTTAATGTTCTCAGGAAGATTACGCGTCATATCGGTCTCAATAAGTCCCGGACTCACTGCATTTACTGTTATTCCTCTGGAGCCAAGTTCCTTTGCAGCAGATTTAGTAAATCCTATTATACCAGCTTTTGCTGCTGAATAGTTGACTTGACCCGAATTCCCCATCTCCCCTATGATTGAAGTAATACTTATGATTCTTCCATACTTCTGCTTCATCATAATCTTTGCCGCAGCCCTTGTAGAATTAAATACACCCTTTAGGTCAACGGAAAGAACCACATCCCAATCTTCCTCCTTCATCCGTACTATAAGACCGTCTCTTGTAATACCTGCGTTATTTACTAGTATATGAAGTCCGCCGAATTCCTCTCCTATCTTCCCAATTTCATCCTGAACCGTTGACGTCTTAGCAACATCAAAATGTCTAATCTCGCCTTTTCCCCCAGAACTCTCTATTGTAGATAGTACTTCCTTTGCAGAAGCCTCATTCTGAGCATAGTTAACGATAACGAACGCACCACGTGAAGCTAACTCAAGTGCTACAGCCCTTCCAATGCCTCTTGATGCACCCGTTACAAGGGCTACCTTATCTTTAAATTCTGCCATTTTCCTTAAGTCCACCAGCAAGCCCGCGTCGAGCTCAGGCGAGACGAATGGCGGACTACCCGGTTTTTATTTTATTTCCCCATATTTGGTAGGTCACGAGTTCCCTCGAGTGAACTCGGGACAGGCTCGCTCGTGACCACTTTACACCAAACATCCCTTACTTCGTAATCTAAATGGTTTTCCATTTTTCTTTGAGAGACTTGAGTTGTTCTATTTTTTCAAAATTAAGAACTGAAGCATTAGAAACAGTCCTTTTTATTAAACCAGAAAGCACATTGCCGGGCCCAACCTCAACATACTCCCTAACACCGCTTTCATATAACATATTAACCGATTCATCCCATCTTACCGGGTTTGCAACCTGGTCTATAAGAAGAGTCTTCACCCTAGATGAATCCTTATTCGGTTTTGCTTCGTAATTCGATACAACAGAGGTTTGAAGCTCGGCGACTCGAATCGGGCTTAAAGCCTCTTCTAATCTCCTTGCAACAGAGTTCATTAACGCACAGTGAAATGGAGCACTTACTTCGAGAAGTACAGCCCTTTTTGCTCCATTTGATTTTGCCAAAGCACAGGCTTCCACAACTGCTTCTTTATTGCCTGAAATCACAACCTGACCAGGCGCATTAAAATTAGCCGGGCTAACTATAAGACCGTCTTGAGAAGCCTTCCTACACGCTTCTTCCACTTTCTCTTTGGAAAGCCCAAGAATAGCAGCCATAGCACCTACGCCATCAGGAACTGCAGCCTGCATGTATTCCCCGCGTTTTCTAACAACTAAAACAGCATCTTTAAAATCAAGCCCTCCGCTTGCAACAAGGGCGGAGTATTCACCAAGGCTATGCCCCGCAAGAAAATCAGCTTTAATACCCGTTTCTTCGTCAAGTACTCGCCAAGCAGCAACGCTTACTGTAAGGATAGCAGGCTGCGTGTTTTCTGTGAGTCTTAAATCCTCTGAGTCCCCCTCAAAACAGAGTTTTGCCATATCTAACCAAAGTACATCACTTGATTCTTCGAAGGTTCTTCTTGCAGTGAGAAATTCCCTGTAAAGATCTTGCCCCATTCCTACATATTGTGATCCCTGTCCAGGAAATACAAACGCTTTCATAGAATTTAAGTCTTAGTTCGTTAAACCTCTACTTAGCCTAATATTAGCCGTGAACTCTTTCTCAACCTTAGTTACCAAGTCGCGCTTTATGAATTCCTCCGCCATTCGAATCGCATTTTTTACAGCCTTTGCTTTTGATCTTCCGTGACCCACAATACATATCCCTTTTACTCCCAGAAGAGGCGCACCACCGTACTCATTGTAGTCAAATTTTTCTCTGATCAAGTGTTCAAATTCCTCAAGAGAAGGTAGGTATCTCGCTATTTCCGAATTCTCTAACACTCTTTTCATTATAAATCTAGGCAAAAGCTCAACGAAGCCCTCACCCATTTTGAGTATAATGTTCCCAATAAATCCATCACAAACTATTATATCTATATCGCCTAATAGCAGGTCCTTCCCCTCTACATAACCTATATAGTTGATCGAGCACTCCTTGAGTAGGGAGTGAGTACGCTTTGTGATCTCATTCCCTTTAATCTCCTCCTCACCGTTGCTGAGAAGACCCACTTTTGGATTTTCACGCTCTAGGATGATCCTCGCAAACGCCTCGCCCATAATTGCAAACTGAACCAAGTTGACTGGCTGTGAATCGACATTAGCCCCTACGTCAATTAGAACAGCAGAACCTTTCAATGTAGGGATTACTGCGCAAAGGGCGGGTCTGTCAACACCCTTGATTCTTCCCAAAGTAATCATTCCCAATGCCATTACCGCTCCTGAATGTCCCATGCTTACAAACGCATCTGCTTCTCCTCTTTTTACAAGTTCTGCTGAAGCCTTAATAGAAGAGTCGGATTTTCGTATAGCTTTTGCGATTGGTTCTTTCATCTCAACTACTTGAGATGCATGAACAATATCTATCTTTTCTTTTCCCATCTCTCCAAATTGAGATAATTCTCCTGTAATCTCATCTTTTTTCCCAACAAGAATTACAGAGCTCTCAATTTCCCTTACCGCTAGAAGAGCACCCTCAACGACTGCCCTGGGAGCAAAATCCCCGCCCATTGCATCAAGAGCGATCCTCATTATGCTCCTACTCCTCCGCTTCTTTTTTGAATGTCCTTCCTTTATAAAACCCACAGTGTGGACAAACCCTGTGGGGAGGCTTAAGCTCATTACAATTGGGACATAAAGAAAAGCTCGGTTTGGAAATCTTGTAGTGAGTCCTTCGCTTTCTTGACCTCGACTTAGAAGGTTTTCTCTTTGGAAGCGCCATTATAATCTCCTCTTTTAGCTTCTAAACGTACCTAGTTAGGCACAAACGAACACAAATTTATACTAATAAAATGACGCGAGATGCAAGATTCATGATGCATGAAAGTTACATCTTTTATCCTGTATCATGTATCATGCATCCTGAATCTTGTATTCTGCACCCCGCCGATTTTCATTCGTGATCATTTAACCAATTTCTTGTCTGAATATTTACTCCTAAACCTTCAGATTTCTAAGGACTGCGAACCGAGGGTCAACCCAATTATCTTTGCA
This sequence comes from Candidatus Dadabacteria bacterium, assembly GCA_023250035.1. Classification (GTDB taxonomy): domain Bacteria; phylum Desulfobacterota_D; class UBA1144; order Nemesobacterales; family CSP1-2; genus CSP1-2. The sequence continues at coordinate 9,183 of JAHFBK010000040.1, read as the reverse complement.
AGAACACTCCTCTAGATTCAAGTTGACACCGCAGTTAGGGCAGAGCCCCTTACATCCCTCACTGCAGAGTGCCTTTATAGGCAAAGACATAGCAATCAGCTCACGAAGGTAACCACCTAGATCAATCTCATCTCCTTTGTAAGTCTTAAAATCAATATCTTCATCCTCTTCGTGTGGAATATATTCGGGTAGAAGAATCAAATTCAACTCTGGTTCCAGAATTAAATCTATTGTGTCGAGACACCTTGCACATGGTGTTTCGATCGAGAAACAAATATTTCCGCGAACTGAGATTTCTTTTAATACCTTCGTTAGAAGAAGATCAAGATTGATGTTTGAAGAAAGATGGGTATCCCCTTCATCTGAATAAAGCTCAGGAATGTTGGTAAGCCATTCAGGCTTTCTAAACGTTTTTATATGTAGTCCAGATTCGCCTATATCGGATACTCTAATTTTCATTTTATATTTCTAAACTACAATTTGTTTTCTAAAATATAATACAAGAAAGGGTATTTGCAAGTTGATTCCAATTCTCCAATCTAAACTAGATGACAAGCAACCATGTGCCCTCTACCAACATCTCGTAATACTGGCTCCTCATTTTTGCATCTTTCAACCGCAATCGGGCAGCGGGGATGAAACCTACATCCAGAAGGGGGGTCAATTGGGCTTGGGACATCACCGGGGAGAATTATAATCTTTCTTTTCGTCTCTGGATCCAGAATAGGAACAGAAGAAAGCAGAACCTGAGTGTAGGGATGAAGCGGATTTTTGTATAGTTCCTCACTTTCAGCCAGTTCTACTATTTTTCCTAGATACATTACAGATACCCTGTCACTAATATGCCTCACGACACGAAGGTCATGAGATATAAAAAGATATGTAAGCTTGAATTCTTCTTGAAGTGTAAGAAGGAGGTTTATTATCTGTGCTTGAACTGAGACGTCAAGGGCTGAAACTGGCTCGTCGCAAACTATAAACCTCGGTTTTACCGCTAGTGCACGAGCTATTGCGATTCTCTGACGCTGCCCGCCGCTGAACTCATGTGGATAACGAAAAAGTACATCTTCCCTTAAGCCCACAGTTTCAAGTAGTCTCCTCACCTCCTCTCTTCTTTCCTTACTTGGGATTAAATTGTGTATCGTAAGACCCTCACCTACGATACTTTCAACCTTCATCCTCGGATTAAGTGATCCATAAGGGTCCTGAAAGATTATCTGCATCTCGCGTCTTAAGCGACGCATCTCACCAGAATTCAAATTAGTTATATCTCGTCCATTAAAGAAAATAGCGCCTTCGGTAGGCTCAAGTAGTTTTATAGCTGTCTTTCCAAGTGTTGTCTTTCCACATCCGCTTTCTCCTACTAGCCCAAGTGTCTCACCTTCAAAAATACTCAAATCCACTCCGTCTAGGGCCCTTACGTAATTACTTACTTGAGAGAAAATCCCTGACTTGACTGGAAAGTATTTTTTTAGTTTTAGTAATTTAATTAGTTCTTTTCGTTCCATTATTTCTAAAAGACACCAAGACACAAAGAAAATAATTAAATTTAATTTTAAAACTTCGTGCTTCGTGTCTTCGTGGCAAAATCTCGTCCTTTAAGCCTTTAGGTTTACCTCCTCCGCCCTAAAGCAAGCAGAGACATGTTCATTCTCAATCTGTCTAAGGTACGGCTCGGAAATTCTACATTTATCTATCACCATTGGACATCTATCTTGAAACCTGCACCCTATTGGAAGATCTTTAAGACCAGGAACTATTCCAGGAATAGCCCTTAACCTTTCCTTCCTGCTATGCAAACTAGGAATTGAGTTCATAAGCCCTACAGTATATGGATGACGAGGATTCTTAAATAAATTTATCACTGGTGCTTCTTCTACAATCTTCCCTGCGTACATAACATAAACCTTATCTGCAACCTCGGAGATTATTCCAAGATCATGTGTAATAAGAAGAATAGACATCCCTATTTTTTCTTTAAGTTCGCTAATTAATTCTAGGATACTAGCCTGAATTGTAACGTCGAGTGCTGTTGTTGGCTCATCTGCGATAAGAAGCTCTGGATTACACGATAGAGCCATTGCAATCATCACCCTCTGACACATTCCACCGCTCAACTCATGTGGATAACTGTTTAGTCTCTTATGAGGTTCTGGTATCTTCACGAGTCTTAGAAGCTCTAAAACACGTTCTCTTTCCTCTCTTTTTGATACCTTAAGATGAGTTCTGATAGCCTCTCCAATCTGTTCCCCAATCGAAAAAACTGGATTAAGAGAGCTTATAGGCTCCTGAAAGATCATAGAGATTCTGTTTCCACGAATCGCTCTCATATCTCTTTCTGAGAGTTTAAGTAAATCTGCACCATCGAATATAATCTCACCATAGTCAACCCTTCCTGACGGTTCTGGAATGAGTCGCATGATTGAAAGGGCTGTCACTGTTTTTCCACAACCGCTTTCTCCTACTATTCCGACTGTAGACCTTTCAGGAACGGAAATCGAAATGCCACTCACGGCCTCGAGTCTTTCCCCGTTGCTTCCAAACGATACTCTCAGGTCCTTTATTTCAACAATATTTCCCATGAGACCTTGCCCTTACCCTCGTTTTACGAGATTAACCATAGCGATCTAAAATATCATGTCTTACCTTAAAAGTCAGACCTATCTCCCCCTTAACCTTGGATCAATAGCATCTCTAAACCCCTCACCAACCAAATTAAAAGAGGTTACTGTGGTAAATATAGCCGCCCCAGGAAATAGAACAAGCCACCAGGCAAAATCCACATACCTCTGAGATTGTGAAAGTACATCCCCCCAGCTCGGCTCTGGTGGCGGAACACCAAACCCAAGAAAGCTCAATGCAGACTCTACCAAAATTGCTCCAGCTACTCCAAATGTAGCAGCAACCAAAACTGGGGCAAAAGCATTGGGCAGCATATGCTTTAACATAACCCTAAAATCAGGGCTTCCTAGAGCAATCGCAGCCTCTACATAACTATACTTCCTTAATCTTAGAAACTCTCCTCTTACAAGCCTCGCTATCCCTGTCCATCCCGTTGCTCCAATAACAATCATAATGTTGTAAATACTAGGGTCTCTAAATGCTAGTATTGTAAGAATAAGAAAAAATACAGGGAAAGTTATCATTACTTCAAAAAGCCTTGAAACAATAAAGTCGGTTATCCCTCCATAGTATCCTGCAATCACACCCAAGAAAATCCCAATCACTACTGCAATTCCAACGGCGACAAAACCAATCGAGAGCGATATTCTTGTACCATGAATCATCCGGCTTAATACATCACGGCCCCTGTCATCTGTTCCAAAAAGATGGGACCTAGATGGCGGGGAGAGGACAGATAGAAGGTCATACTCAGTATCACTGTATCTTATAGTTGGATATACAACAAAATTACCTTTAGGTAGGCTCTCAGTAAGCTCTTTAAAATCCACATTCAGCAATTCCCTGTATTCGAAAAGGACTGGAAAATACATCTTCCCATTCCATTCAAGGAATATTGGCTTATTCCCCGCTATAAAGTCAGAGAAGATCGCAACAATAAAAAGGAAAAGTATCACAGATAAAGCTGTCACTGCTAGTTTATCTTTTTTAAACTCAATCCAGACAGTACCCCAGTGACCAGGCCTTTTTGGGATTGGCTGATATGCTTGGCTAACACCCACAACTTGAGTATTCATCTTTTTCCTTCAAAGCTTATTCTTGGGTCTACCATCACGTAAGCCAGATCTGATATTAAAATTCCAATAAGAGTAAGAAAGGCCGATATGGTAGCAATCGCCATTATAACTGGATAATCCCTCGAGAGCACAGCTTCAAAACCAAGCTGCCCAATTCCAGGAATTGAGAAAATACTTTCTATTATTACACTCCCTCCAATCATAGCTGGTAGTACCGATGCAACGATTGTAATTATAGGTATTAGGGCATTTCTAAGGGCATGCTTGAATATAACGTTTGACTCTGTGAGTCCCTTTGCCCGCGCTGTTCTTATAAATTCTGAGCGAAGAACCTCAAGAAGGCTTCCTCTCTGATAACGTGAAAGATAAGCTAAGTCTCCATACGTTAGGCAAATCACTGGAAGAGTAATATGCCAGAGAAAATTTAGAAGCTTTTTTAAAAATGGATAGTTCTCTGCCCCTGGAGAAAGGATTCCATAGATTGGGAAAACATCCCAAAACTCACCGCCACCCAAAAAGTATATTAAAACCATAGCAAGCCAGAAACTTGGGATTGAATAAAGCGCGAAAAGAAAAAATGTGATAGCTCGATCTCTGATACTCCCCTGTCTGACAGCAGAATAAACACCAAGTGGAATCGAAATGATATATACAAGTAATATTGAAATAATATTTATAGAAAGGGTTACAGGTAGCCTTTCTGCGATTTTCTGAATTACAGGGCGATGGTCTTTATATGAGCGACCGAAATCTAGAGTAGCTATTTGCTTCAACCATATCCAGTAGCGTATGTAAATCGGTTTATCAAGACCATATAACTTTTTAGTCTGCTCTATAATATCCTTAGTAATAGCCTCAGCCTTAACCCCTTCACCAACCTGGAGCTTTCTCGAAACAGGGTTTCCTGGGGCAAGCTGAATGACAAAGAAGGTGACAAGGGTTATACCCAGAAGCGTTGGTATAATGAGGAGTAAACGTTTTAGTAAATAGGTTCTCATATCGTGATTCGTGGCTCGTGGTTCGAATCACGAAACACTAATCACGAACCACTCCACATAGACAATCTATATGATTCAGGGACTCATAGCCGCTTCTCCATACCTTTGTAGAGGAAGTGGCACGAACCACTCAAGTGGGTCTAATCCGAGTGGATGAACCTTAACCCCTTTGAATCTCCTCTGCAGGGCTACCGTTGATTTACGGCAAAAGAGAAAGGTGTACGGCTGATCTTGATAAACAATTTCAGCAAACCTTCTATAAAGCTCTATCCTCTTTTTTCTGTTAAATTCTGTTCGAGCTTTTTCTATTAATTGATCAGCCTCTTTATTTTTAAATCCCACAAAATTAGACCCTCTTTCAGCTTGAGACGAATGCCAGATTTGATATGGGTCGGACTCTACACCCATAGCCCATGAAAGGGTAACAGCATCGAATTTTCTTTCATCGAGCTGCTTCGTAAATACTGCCCATTCAAGCCTTCTTATATTCATCTTGATTCCTACCTTTTTAAGTTCCTCTTTCAATATAGTTGAAATCTGCTCCCCTGTAACAGAACCACTAGGAAGTAGGAACTCAAAACCAAACTTAACTCCTTCTTTATCCCTGATCCCATCACCGTCGTGATCCACCCATCCAGCTTGGTCAAGGAGTTGCTTTGCTTTTAAAGGATCATAGGGATAAGGTTTTATTGATTTATCATACTCAGGACTATTTATATAAAATGGGTTTGTAACTACCTCGCCTAGATTATATAGGATCTTTTCTAGAATTAGTTTCCTGTTTATAAGATAGGTCATCGCTGTTCTCACACGCTTGTCTTTGAAAAAAGGAGTATCCGTATTCCATCCTATAAAACTATAGTTTGGTGTGAAATAGCTTAGCTTCTCAAAGTGTTTTTTAAAACGCTCCGATGAAGTTTGTCTAGACCACTGTATAGGAGTAAGACCTGAAAAATCAATCTCTCCCCGCTTTAGTACCTGAAGTGTAACTGTTGGGTCAGTAATTATTTTAAATACAATTCGTTTCATGTTAGGTTTTTCCCCCCAGTAGCTTTCATTTCTCCCAAGTACTATGTCTTTTCCAGTCTCCCATTTTAAAAACCTGTATGGTCCTGTTCCAATTGGTTGTCTCCCAGCAGGATTAGTATTAAAATCCCCATTTTCAAAGATATGTTTTGGAACAATGTTCATACCACCACAGAACTCGAGTGCCAAAAAATAGGGTCTAGCATATGTAAACCTAACGGTGTAGTCATCCAGGGCTTCAACCCTTTTTATATCTTTGTAATAACCCCTAAGAGCTGGAGCATCTACCTTTGGGTCCATTATCTTCTCATAGGAGAAAACCACGTCATGTGAGGTAAATTGAATACCGTCATGCCACTTGATCCCCCTTTTGATAAAAAATGTGTAAACGAATTTATCTTCTGAAATCTCCCATCTATCAGCTAGAAGTGGAATTATTTCGAGCGTCTCGTTATCTCGTTTAACAAGGGTTTCATAGATGTTTCCTGAGTTCACAATAGATTCATAGGCATCTGTTGCTGTGATGGGGTTTAGTGTGGCTGGCTCTGCACCAATATGATAAATAAGCCAGTCACCTTCAGCAGGCTCCGTATCCGAGTATTTTGAGTGTTCATCGCTAGATGATTTTGTCTCGCTACCGCCGGGCTTACATGAAATCAAAACTGTAGTGAAAACTAGAAGGATTAGTAGAGAAAGGAATCTATGTAGCATCTATACCGTACTTTATAGAACAAGACTAGTTTATCACTTAGAGGCTTTTTCAAAAAAAGGCCTTAGAAGATCAATTGGAATAGGAAAGACAAGTGTGGAATTCTTTTCAGATGATACTTCGATAAGAGTCTGAAGGTACCTAAGCTGGAGCGACATCGGATTCTGAGAAAGTATATTTGCTGCCTCTGCAAGTCTTGTTGCTGCTTGATACTCTCCTTCAGCATTTATAACCTTAGCTCTTCTCTCTCTTTCGGCTTCGGCCTGTTTAGCCATTGCACGCTGCATCTCTTGAGGAAGGTCAACGTACTTTACTTCAACGAGAGAAACCTTCATTCCCCAAGGATCTGTATGTTTATCTAGCACCTCCTGAAGCCTTATGTTTAATTTTTCTCTCTCAGAAAGAAGGTCATCAAGTTCTACCTGTCCGAGCACACTTCTTAAAGTTGTTTGTGAAAGCTGAGAGGTTGCATAAAGATAGTTCTCTACCTGGATCACAGCCTTTACAGGATCAACGACACGAAAGTAAACAACTGCATTAACCTTAACAGAAACGTTGTCCCTAGTTATAACATCCTGTGAGGGTACATCCAAGGTGATTACACGAAGACTAATTTTTATCATCTTATCAACCCCAGGAATTATCCATCTAAGGCCTGGCCCTTTAGGTTCGATGATCCTACCAAGTCTAAATACCACCCCACGCTCGTACTCATTTAAAACCCTAATCCCAGAAAGGATAAAAAGTATTATAAAAGCAGCAAATATAAAATAAGCAGTCATGATTATATTCCTCCTATTTGAAACCTAAGCTTTTTTTACCTTTAATTTAAAATTACCTTTAACTTCGATCACCTTTACTTTATCACCTTTATCAATCGTCTCATCACTCTCAGCATCCCAATACTCACCATGAATAAAAATCTTACCATATCTCTCTACGCTGGTTGTAGCAACTCCCTCTTCTCCCAGAAGGCCTTCAAATCCCACTGCCACACGAGAGCGCTGGGCCTTTAAAAGATAGTAGCCGACATAAAGGAAGAAGAGTCCGATTGCAGAAGCAGCGCCTATTACCACACTGAATCCTACCCTAACATCTGATTCAGGTGTATCAAATAGAAGAAGGGCTCCTAATATGAAACTAGTTATTCCTCCAATGCTTAATAGTCCATAACTCGTTACATAAATCTCGGAAAAGAAAAGTATGATTGAAAGAAGAAGAAGTGCAAGACCAGCATAATTAAATGGAAGTATCTGTAGTGAAACAAGGCCAAGTAGAAGACATATTGCTCCCGCAACACCTGGGAAGATCAAACCCGGATTGTAAAATTCTATGAGAAGCCCAAGTGAACCAAGGGACATTAAAAGAAAGGCAATATCGGGGGTGCTTAGAGTATCAATTAACCTTTGCTTAGCACTCATATCAAGTCTTTCAACGAGAGCACCCTTTGTATTGAGCACCTTTTTACCACTCGGAATGTCAACCTGGCGTCCATTAATCTTGCTAATAAGCTCTGTTAGATCAGGAGAAATAAGATCAATAACATTCTTGTTTAGGGCCTCAGTCTCAGTGATTGAGGCGCTATTCCTCACAGCCTCTATAGCCCACTTAGCGTTTCTCTTACGCTTTTGAGCAATACTCTCTATAAATGAAGAAGCGAAGTTTTCAACCTTTTCACTAAACTTTTCTCTCTCACTATCCTCTTTATCAGTGTCTCCTTGTCCTCCGCCGCCGCCTGGAGAAATCATCACCGGATGAGCAGCACCAATGCTCGTTCCCTCAGCCATAGCCGCAATATGCGCAGATAGCGTAATGAAAACGCCTGCCGAAGTAGCAGTAGCGCCGCTTGGGGAAACATAGATAACAACTGGAACGGGCGAATTCAAAATTAGCTTAACAATCTCCTTCGTAGATGTTAGAAGCCCACCGGGTGTATCTAGAAGGATTATTAAAGCCTCGGCGGAGTTTTTCTCCGCATGTTCTATTCCCGTCCGAATGTAATCTAATGTGGCGGGATTGATTGTTCCATCAATTTCAATAAGGATTATTTTTTTATCGGAATCTGAGCGAGAATTCAGAGAGAGAAAAAGGAAAACAAAAACAGATACTAACACAAATATTTTTTTTCTCATTTGAATAATACACCTAAGGATATTTTAGCTTTCTCACAGTAAAACCGCAAGTAAGTAAGGTTACAAATCGGCATGTTATTACCATATATAATCCTGTAATAACAAACCAAATCAAAAAATTGTGATAGTGATAGAAATTGCATAAACTGGAGGACCCTACAGTACTTAATTGCCATCCACCCTATTTTTAATAAAGCAAGGGTTTTCTTTTAACTAGATAATTTCCTGTAGCTAGCTACAGGTTTACCACCGTCACTGCGCCAGCGAAGCAATCCTTTGCTAACACCTGACTTGTGCTTTACACCCACCCTGCATTTATAAATCAAGGGATTGCTTCAGTCGTTTCACTCCTTCGCAATGACAGTTCATGGTATTGTCAATGCTGTACCAAAGAGTTTTTCAGTCTCTGCGCCGATACCCTGCAGCTTGCTGCAGTGTTTTTCATTTCTTTAAATCTGCTTTCATACTATTATTTATTACCTTCAGGACAAGACAACCGTTGCCTCATATAAGAATCTATTCAAGAAGTAGATTCGTTGCTTCAGGAAAAATATACTTGAAATCTCTATAGTTTTTCTTTTCATTGCCGTTATGTTGTTGATTCTGTGGTTTTCTCTTTG
>JAHFBK010000146.1 GCA_023250035.1 Candidatus Dadabacteria bacterium | reverse complement strand
ATAAGCCTTAGAGCAAATGAATAACTTGCTCTAAATCTCTCAAGCTCCCCTTTCGATGCTTGGGAAGAAAGATTAGGAAGTAGTGCAGTCGCAATTGATACTGCTACAATTCCTAGAGGGAACTCTATCAGCCTTTCTGAATAGTAGAGATAAGACACGGTCCCTTCTGGAAGATTCGATGCGTACTGTGTACTTACAAGGATGTTTAAGTTATAAACAGCAACCCCAAAAAGCTGGGGAACCATAAGGAGCGCTATTTTTTTTACAGCCGGGTGACGGAGGCTCTTTCTAAAATGGTAAAGAAAACCTCTTGTCTTTAGAAAAGGAATCTGAAAAACAATTTGTATAATACCACCTATTATTACTCCTATTGCAAGTGAGAAAATCGGAACATCAAAGCTTTGATGAATTAGTAATACTGAAGCAATGACCACAATATTAAAAATTACAGGTGAAAAAGCAGGAGAGAAAAAATGCTTTAGGGAGTTTAAAATCCCCATTGAAAGCGCAGTAAGAGAAGCAAAAAGGATATAAGGAAACATTATTCGGTTGAGATTTACGGCGAGATTAAAGATCTCACCTTTAAAACCAGAGGCAAAAAGTTTAATTATAAAGGGAGAAAGCAAAACCCCTACGAGAGAGACCATAATTAGAACTATAGAAAGAAGTGTAAACGTTATATCAGAGATTTTTTTAGCTTCCTCCTTGCCTTTTCTATCTAGATTTTCTGTAAATATTGGGATGAAGGAAACTGTGAGTGAGCCTTCGGCTAAGAGCCTTCTGAGAAGATTTGGAATTCTAAATGCAACATAAAATGCATCTGTCTCAGCTCTTGCGCCAAAGAAATAAGCTACCACCATATCCCTTGCAAAGCCCATTATGCGGCTAAGAAGTGTAATAACCCCTACAAACCCAGCAGATCGAGTGATCTCTTCTTGATGTTTCATTGAGGCGTGTATTTTATATCAAGACTAAAAGCAATCAAGGAAGGATACAGGAATATCAATTTTAATGTAACATTGTAGAAAATTTAACAAATGTCAGTTAACAAAGAGCTTTGGGATATTAAGGGGAAATTAGGGTATAGTAAAACTCTAAGGTTAAACAATCCTTCCCCTCTCGAAGAATGAGTTAGTTTGTATGCTTTAATATCGGCATATTTAAATCTTTTATCATTTCTAAATCTTCTTTAGGTAAACGTCCCTGTGTTGTAAGGTAATTCCCTGTTATAAGAGCATTGGCACCAGCAAATAATGCCAAAGGTTGGAGGTCCCTGAGAACAACTTCTCTTCCACCGGCACATATCAGAGTAGTTTGGGGAAGGATAAGCCTAAATAGAGCTATGCTTTTTATGGCTTCGATCGGTGTTAGGGGCACCCTGTCACCTAAACTGGTGGCTGGTCGTGGATTAAGAAAGTTTATGGGAACCAAATCTGGATTTATTTTTTGAAGTTCAAAAGCAAGCTCAAGTCTTTGCTCAAGTGATTCCCCCATTCCTAAGATTCCACCACAACACAACTCCATTCCATTTTCCTTGACCAAGAATGCGGTTTTAACACGTTCTTCATAGGTGTGAGTTGTGCAGATATTAGGAAAGAAACTCTTCGAGGTTTCAAGATTATGATTATAGCGGTTTACTCCAGCTAGAGAAAGCAGTCGGGCTTGTACCTCTGTTAGTATCCCTAGAGAACATCCTATGCTAAGATTGGTATAACTCCGAAGTAGATAAACAGCGTCGAGCACCTTTTTAAAAGTCTTTCCGTTCGGTCCCCTTCCACTTGCTACGATGCAAAACTCAGAGGCTCCAGATTTTTCTGCTTCTTTTGCTGCTTTAAGTATAAGAGAGGGATCAATCATCGGATTTGCCGTAATCGGCATTTTACTGTAAGCCGATTGAGCACAAAAAGCACAGTCCTCAGGGCATGCTCCGGTTTTGGCACTTATAATGCTACAGAGATACACACCCTTCTTATTATATTTCGCTGTGATTTTGTACGAAAGGCTAATAAGGTCAAATAGGTATTCTTCCTTAAGAAGAGCTAACTTAAGGGCTTCGTTAAAGGTTATAGGCTCCTCGTTATCCAGTAATTTTTTCTTTACTAACTGTATTTCTTCATCCATTTATCCTTCCTTGAAGTCCACTTTAATTAACTACCAATTCCATACGTCGTGTCATTCAGAAACCCATTCTTATAATACCCAACTAAATATCATTGTTGAAAAATAATCTTCACCGATGTAGTTCTGGAGCAGGATAGTGGGTTAGCTAATTTAAGTTGCTCTGTTGCAAAGACAACCAAAATACTTGCCTTAAGATAAAATTTAGTGAAGAACACACCTAAAAAGAAGATGACAATATAAAAGTAGCAGTAATATAACAGCCAAAAAGGAAGTAGGAAGCTAAATTCATAAGCTTTTTAAAAGCAGATAATTCATTCAGAGACTAAAAAGAACATTGATTATCCTCATAAATATAAATACTGGTAGGGTATAAAGTACCAAACTATATCAAAACAAGTGCCTCATAAAAATGCCTTCTATCCTGGCTCAAAATTTGAAGATACACCACTGTATTTTTAATGTCTGAGTAGCCAAGCCATTTCTGTAAGATTTGAAGAGGCACACGGTGCAGCACGGCATTTACAACAGAATGTCCGAGTACATGAGGATACGTTCTCTTCCTTTCAATCACCGCCTTAATATATGCGTCTCTTACAATCCTGTATGCATGCTGACGGGCAATTGAAAAGATTTTATTTCTTTCTTTAACCCTTCTTATCCAATATAAGCTATATCGTGGTATTCGGCATTTCTTTTTATCATCGCTTTTTCTAGTGAACTACCGTGCGCCAAGAGCGCAGGGCGTCTCGGTTAAAGATCAAACAATCTGAGTTGATTAACATCATCTTCTCTACCTTGGTTTTTATGTAATTCTCAATTGTATGTTTATTTCCTTTGCCACTGACGGTCGCAATATAATAGCCATCTGTCCAGAATTCTCCTCCCCATAATTCTTCTTTAATTATTGGCACGATACGAAATATTGCTTGCGCGGTGATACTTTTGATAATTTTAATTACTTGGCCACCGCTGTATTTAGGAAGAAATCGAAGCAAAAGATGACAATGGTTTTGATCAAATCCTACGGTATGTATATCGATCGCATATCGTTCTTTGAAACCATTCATTACCTCGATAATGGTTTCTTCTACTTTGCGATTCAGTAATGATTTTCTGTATTTTACCGTAATCTGAATGTGATAATAACACTCCGAAACATTGTGATGCCAATACCATATATCATCCCCCGTCATTACTTCATTGTATCATGGCTCCATGTCCGGCAATTCATCCCTGCGGCAAGACCGCAGGGAGTTTTTGCCGGTTCATTAAAAGGATTGTAAATGCAGTTAATAGCAACTCTATGATAAATTATCACTTTTATGACGAAAAATAATATAGACACCATAGTTGTTACAGTTAATTTTCCTGAGGAGTTTACACAAGGAACTAGCGAGGCTTTTTTTAATTCCCTAGCGAGACCATTAAGGAGAGTACTTGAGAACGGGATTATAGGCAGAATTACGTATGTCTTTTACAAAGAGCCTGATAAACCCTCACGAACATTTGGGGCCTTTTGTTATACTCCGGGCGAGAGACTTCTTTTTTTCCCGGGTATTATCAAGAGAACTCTTAGATGGAATGCTGAGAGAAACGAAGTAAGGCAATTCAATTTACCTGAGCATACGTTAATAGATCATTTTTCTTTAGAGAAAGAATTAAACAAGTGGCATGTTACACTCTTACATAGTATTAAAGGGGAAAAGAAATATCCTCTTCGTACGTACAAAACACGTAGATACCCTAATAATACTCTTTTTTGGTTTGCATTAAGTATAAAAGGGCCTCGTATTCTAGAACCAACACCTCAAGAACTAAAATTAAAGTTTAATTCACATCAAACGGACTCAGAAAGAAAAATCAAAGACATATTTCAAGTAAGAGATGGAGCTATCTTTAGCATTGTTTCTCTTCCTGATGGAATAACACTCGATGAGGCTGAGTATCTTCATTTTGAAGTTTTAGTCATAGAAGAAAAAAGAGATAGAATAGATTTGCCTCCATTTGCTAATTTCCCGACGACGCCTCCCAGTCTTCAATCACCTGTAGAAATGAGCCTGCAGCTACCTGCTCGTATCCATCCTGCTCGCCTTCAGGGATTTCCAGGGAGTATTTTCATAATAGTAGCTAAGCATAAAGGAATACTTAGTAATGATGCTATTATTACAAGCCCCATAGAATAGGAGATAAATTACAAGAGGTATGCTTAATGGATTATTGGTTTTTATGTTGTCTACACAAATTTTGGAATTGGTTACATAGCGTGAATTTTCAACTTGTTATAGATATATTCATTATGATAGGCGTATTCCTTGGCCCATACTTAGCAATACGCTGGCAAAGGCGACATGAGGTACGGCAATACCACTTCAATGAAATTAAGACTGGCGTTTTTAGGCCACTTCTAGAAAAGCTTAATCATTATCTACTTATCCTTGAGAGAAAAAAGAAAAACGTCGGATTATTGAACGAACCGATCCCAGTTGAAGGGGCATCAGTAAGTGATCCTCCATTAATATGGAAAAAGAAACTAAGTATCGTTAATGTAGATAGCCAAGCCGGTTTTCTGTTGAATGAGGAACTAAGCCGAGATGCTGAGGAAAATCATTTTAAAGATTTTTTTGTGAAACTAGAAGCCTTTGTCAATGAATTCTCAAACTACAATAATGGCTGTCTTGCTTTAGTTAAGGAACTAAAGGATAGAATTCAAGAAGCAGTAAGAACAGAAATACCAGATATGCCTTTGATAGAGCGCTGGGATAAACGTGGGTTTAATATAGACGAGTTAGCACTATTCATTTTCGATAGAAAACTTGATTTATATATGGCTTTTCCTCAATTGGAATTAAAAGACGAACCGGATGGAACTAAACTACAATCTTCGTCTGGTGTTCCTTTCGCTAAAGGAAGTCGAACAGAAATGGAAAAATGCCTCAAAATTGCTAATAATCAATATGATTCAGATTGGGTAAATAACAACTCCAAAGATTTAACAAGATGTTCTAATACGCTCAAAAACGAAGCTATAAAGATTGAGAAAGAAATCGAGCAACTTATCTGGTTAAGAAAGCTTCCAGGGAGATGTGATTATTGTAGGATTTAATACTGCGAAATTTAATGGCAACTTTCAAAACCCTTCCTTCCCTATATAGTACTGGCCCCTTGTTGTGACATTCAAAATTTCACCCCTCATAAAAATCCCTCGTATCCTGACTAAGAATGTGAAGATATTCCATCATGTTCTTGTGGTCAAGCGAATAATGCCCTGTGAGTATTAAAATTAATCAGGTAAGTTTTTAAACTTGTATCAACAGAAAAACGATAAGGGGTATT
>JAHFBK010000145.1:3845-5461 GCA_023250035.1 Candidatus Dadabacteria bacterium | reverse complement strand
GCTTTAGCAAGAGCAAGTTCTTTAATCTTATTTTCATCAACCTTGTGATTTGGGATGTTTACTACGATATTAATCGTTATGAAACGACCTTTAACATCCTGATCCTTATCCATATATCCAATGTTTACTTGATATACCTGCCTTTCAGTATGATAAGAGGTATCAATAACATAAAGAAAACCATAATCAGCCATTTTACCCTCTTAAGCTATTTATTGATTCATTCTTTTAACATAAACCGTTTAGTATTGCAATCTTCTACAAATTTATTAATCAAAATACATGCCAACAACTATTTTCTAAAATTACAATATAATTAAGGCTGAACGTCACGGATTAATGTCCTATTTTCTGACATCTTACGTAGACTTAATCTATTGAAAAAAGCTGTGTATAATTACCAAAAAAAATTATAAGGCTATGTTGCATAAGCCAAGCTGGGAAATATTTTTGCCCTCTCTCACACCTTTACTACTTGGTGAATCAGGTGCTTAAATCCACCCCGATTTACACTACGAAAGGGTGTATACCCAAGCTTTCCACTAGTATCGCTTGCGCCTATCAACGCAATGGGTTTTGGGTTAAAAATCTTAACTAGATTTCTTGCGCTCATATTATATCTACGAATAAAGGTAAAACTTGGAATCCTGAAGGATTCCAATACACTTCCCTACAAGTAGCGGAGGGCTTTAGCCCTCCATTTGCTGTCTGAAACAGAATAGTTTATCGTTGCATAATTATTTACTTAAAATGGTAAAAGAAATAAGGCAACAATAAAAGATGATTGGAGCTCCTTAGCTTTTTCTGAACATTCGGAGAGGGATTATTCCAAAATCAATTTGCTAATTGCACTCAGCTAGCATGGCCCTGAGTTCTTCTCCTGGGTCGGTTGCTTTCATAAATGTCTCACCTATAAGAAAGACGCGAATCCCTTCATTTTTTAGCCTCTTAATTTCTTCGCTTGATGTAAACCCGCTTTCGCTCACCACTATTTTGCCGTCTGGTATCAACCTTGAAAGTCTTATTGAAACATCGAGGCTAACAGTAAATTTTTTTAAGTCCCTGTTATTTATCCCGATGATTTTGCTTTCAGCTAGAAGTGCTCTTTCCAACTCTTCTTCATCATGCACCTCTACAATGGCATTCATACCCAAGGAGTGGGTTAGCCTCAAGAGCTCAGTTATTGCCCTTGTATCAAGCGCAGCAGCAATTAAGAGAACCGCATCCGATCCATAATACCGAGCCTCGTAAATCTGATACGGGTCTATAATAAAATCCTTTCTTAAAAGTGGAATCGAAACCGCATTCCTTACATCACGGAGATGAGTTAAGTGACCCTTAAAATACCTTACATCAGTTAGGACGGAGATCGCAGAAGCTCCAGCATCCTTATAGCTCCGTGCAATCTTAATTGGATTAAAATCTTCCCTTAGAATTCCTTTTGAAGGGGAAGCGCATTTAACCTCAGCGATGATCTTCACTCTTCTATCTGGTTTTATCTCTTCAAAGAAATTTTTTGGTGGTTGGATCTTCTCAAGTTGAGAAGTAAGAAGCTCTAATGGATAAGTCCTCTTCGCCTCCTCGACTTCAATCCTCTTATATCGAAGAATCTCATC
>JAHFBK010000145.1:0-3745 GCA_023250035.1 Candidatus Dadabacteria bacterium | reverse complement strand
CGAAATCGGTTTGATTCAATCACTCCAGTTTCTTGTATACCTGATTAGATCATTAAGCTTTTTTAAAGCCTTAGTGCTATCAATAGAATCCTCCGCCATAGCTATTGCTTCCTTTATCTCCACAGCGGCACCAGAGACTAGAATCCCTGCTGCCGCATTTAGCACAGCTATCTCCCTTTTTGCTTCCCTTTCTTCTCCATTAAGAATTGAAAGAAGGATCTTTGCATTCTCTCTAGCGTTTCCGCCCTTTAGCTCTTCGAGTTTTCTTCTTTTAAACCCTAACTCAGCAGGATCAAACTGATACATTTTAATCATACCGTCTTTAAGCTCTGCTATTTGAGTTTTTCCAGATACGGTAATCTCATCTAACCTATCCGCTCCGTGAACTACCATAGCCCTTATGTATCCCAGATTTCTAAGAACCTTTGCCATAGGCTCTACCAAAACCTCAGAGTATACCCCCATAACCTGGTGCTTAACATCGGCTGGATTTGTAAGTGGCCCAAGTACATTGAAAATAGTCCTTACCCCAATGTCCTTTCTTAATTGCGAAACATTTTTCATTGCCGGATGGTAAACAGGAGCAAAAAGAAACACAATCCCTATTTCATTTAAACACTTTTCAGCACCCTCTGGAGAGAGATTGATGTTTATTCCAAGATCCTCTAAAACGTCTGCGCTTCCTACCTGACTAGATACAGAACGGTTTCCGTGTTTTGCAACAGGCGCGCCTGCTCCTGCCGCTATGAATGAAGCTGCAGTTGATACATTGAAGGTTCCCTGCTGATCACCACCAGTGCCACAAAGGTCAATTACTATAGGATGATTGGATCTTATTCTTGTTGCCTTATCCCTCATTACCTTTGCAGCCCCGGTGATCTCAGAAACTGTTTCTCCCTTCATCCTGAGTCCCATTAGAAAAGCCGCCATCTGGCCTGGCGATGCAGTTCCGCCCATCATGTTTTCCATAACTTGAGCCATTTCTTTTTCTTCGAGGTCTATTCGTTCTGCGACTTTAGCTATCGCATCTTTTACCATATTCGACCTCCCCTTTATCTAGAGATACTCGGATTCTATCCAAAATCCCGTTAACAAAAGCACCTGATTCTTCAGTGCCATATTTCTTGGCAAGCTCGACGGCTTCATTAATGGTAACTGGGGGAGGAATATCCCTCAAATAAACAAGCTCATAAATTGCCATACGAAGGATATTTCTATCGATTTTTGACATCCGAGATAGGCGCCAGTGTTCAGAGTAGCGATTTATAATATCGTCAATCCCCTCAATATTCTCACATGCCCCAGTAATAAGCCTGTTTGAAAATTCCCTCACCTCTTCCTCTACATCTGATTCTTTAGTTGCCCAAAAAAGCACGAGCACATCGTCTGTGCTTAGCTCTTGAGAAGAGGATTCTTTGAGGGTGTCGTACTGGTATAGAAATTGAAGAGTATTTTCCCTTGCACGTCTCCTTTTACCCATAACCGCATACTATCTTTTTTGAGAAAGCACTCTTCCTAGATTTGCCATCTCGATTGCAGAAAGGGCTGCTTCACCACCACGATTTCCAGCCTTGCTTCCGGCCCTCTCTATCGCCTGTTCTAGTGTTTCAGTTGTAATAACACCAAATGCAACAGGTATATCATACTCAAGACTGATTCCGGCAAGCCCTTTTGTGATTTCAGAGGAAAGATAATCAAAATGTGGCGTTTCACCCCTTATGATTGCTCCTATAGCTATGACTGCGTCATATTTATTTGACTTTACAGCTTTTTTTACGCCTAGAGGGATTTCAAATGACCCCGGAACCTTTATTATATCAATATCACCCTCTGAAACGTTGTGTCTTGTAAGCACATCCAGTGCGCCTTCAACCATACGGTCTGTAATAAAATTATTAAATCGACTAACTACTATTGCAAATTTAAGCCCCTTTCCATCAAGTTTACCTTCATAAATTCTAGTCATTCGGTTCCTCACCTTTAGTCAACCATAGAAAGAATATGTCCAAGCTTGTCCTTCTTTACCTTTAAATACCTTGAGTTTGCACCGTTAGGTTCGATCTCTATTGGAACCCGCTCAACTATCTGAAGTCCAAATCCCTCAAGTCCCTTTACCTTTCGTGGATTATTAGTAAGAAGCTTCATCTTTCTAACCCCTAGGTCTAAAAGAATCTGCGCACCAATCCCATAATCCCTAAGATCTGGTTTAAAACCAAGCACTTCATTTGCTTCTACTGTGTCAAATCCGTCATCCTGAAGAGAATAGGCTTTAATCTTATTAACTAAACCGATTCCTCTTCCCTCCTGGCGCATATAGAGAACGACCCCTTTCCCCTCTTTTTCAATTGTATTGATGGCTTGGCGAATTTGTGGACCGCAGTCACATCTCATAGAACCAAATACATCGCTAGTTAGACACTCTGAATGAACCCTGACCAGCACCTCATCTTCTGGGGAAATTTCACCTTTTACGAGTGCTACATGGTGCTGAGTGGCAATCTCACTTTCATAAACTATAACCTTAAATTCACCGTAAGAAGTAGGCAAGTAGGCCCCTGCTGCCCTTTTTACAAGCCTCTCGGCTCTAAGGCGGTAGCTTATAAGGTCTGCGATAGTTGTAATTTTAAGTTTATGCTCCTCGGCAAATATTTCTAGATCAGGAAGCCTTGCCATATCGCCATCATCCTTCATTATCTCACAGATCACAGAAGCCGGTTTTAAACCTGCAACCCTTGCAAGATCCACAGAGCCTTCTGTATGCCCTGCTCTTACAAGAACGCCCCCTCGCCTAGAAATAAGCGGGAATACATGACCGGGACGGATAAATTCCTCAGGTCTTGCTTCTTCCAAGATAGCCAGACGAATAGTGGATGCCCTATCGTAAGCAGATATCCCAGTAGTAATACCACGCCTTGCATCTATTGGAATTGTAAAAGCTGTATATTGAGGAACTGGGCTATTTTCTGGCTTTATAGGGTGAAGATTGAGTTGGTTAGCCCTTTCCTGAGTGAGGGCAAGGCAAATAAGGCCTCTTCCGTGCTTTGCCATAAAGTTTATTGCCTCAGGGCTCGCAAACTCGGCAGCAACAACAAGGTCACCCTCGTTTTCCCTGTCTTCATCGTCAACGAGGATTACCATTCTTCCATTTTTTAATTCTTCTACGGCTTCTTCAACCGGGCAGATCCCCATACCTTAACCTCTCAATTGCTACAGGACTTATCCTAATAAATTATAAGCTAAAATAATAAGCAACCAAGTAAGTTTGTCAACTAAAGTCATTTGCTATCAAATTTCAACTAAGGATAAATTAGTTTTGAGAGCTTGACTTTTCGATGCTAAAAGGTATGGTTTGGAATATTTATTAATTAGGAGAGACTATATGAATCCTGAGATTGTAATCGTAGTAAAAGACGACGAGGTGGATGAGGAGGAAGATTGG
This sequence comes from Candidatus Dadabacteria bacterium, assembly GCA_023250035.1. Lineage (GTDB taxonomy): Bacteria > Desulfobacterota_D > UBA1144 > Nemesobacterales > CSP1-2 > CSP1-2. Next base: position 306 of record JAHFBK010000145.1, on the reverse strand, counting down.
GAGGAGGAAGATGAAGAGGATGAGGAACTGGGGGATGAGGAAGAGGATGAAGACCTTTTTGACGAGGAAGATGAAGACTTGGATGAAGAAGATGAAGAGGATTCTTAAATCTGGAGAATTTTTACCAATCAGTTCTTATGGCTTAATTAAGAGCATTGTAATAAACCCAAATACCTAAAAGCTAGTCACAAAGAAGACCTTGAAATCTAAGTAAATTGCTACATTGACAAAACCACCGCTTAGATAGACATTTCTCCCCAAAAACCTAATAGAACCTATAAACCAGCTTATAAAATGCCCGGGGCC
>JAHFBK010000144.1 GCA_023250035.1 Candidatus Dadabacteria bacterium | reverse complement strand
ACCATTATGGCCCTCCAAAGTGCTAGTAGGAATAAAGCCTGACTCATGGGCACTCTCTAAGGATTCCTTAAAATATCAGATTGCAGCAGTTGATTTATCAGGAAAGGCAGTGTCAAATGCGCCAGTTAAGGTAGATCTTTTTCAGCGTAAGACTTATTCCCATAGAAAACGACTTGTGGGTGGATTTTACTCCTACGAACACATAACTGAGATAAAACGCATAGGTCAGCTCTGCAAAGGCAAGACAGAAAAAAACGGGATCGTATTTTGCAAAAACTCTATACTCGTATCAGGAAGTGTTATCCTGCAGGCTGAGATCTTAGATAATTCAGGTAACGCATCAACAGCAAACTATGAGGTCTGGATTGCTGGTAAGGATGACTGGTGGTTTCAGGCAGGAAACGAGGATCGTATTGACTTATTACCAGAAAAGAAGAGATATGAACCAGGGCAGACTGCTAGATTTCAGGTGAGGATGCCATTCAGAGAAGCAACTGCACTTATTACAATTGAAAGGGAAGGAATCATAGATGCATTTATTACCAAGATATCAGGAAAGATGCCTGTTATAGAAATCCCTGTTAAAGGGAGTTATGCGCCCAATGTTTTTGTATCTGCCCTTGTTGTACGTGGCCGTGTTTCTGATGTCCAACCCACAGCAACAGTTGATCTTGGAAAACCAGCCTTTAGGCTTGGTATTACGGATATTAATATCGGATGGAAATCGTATGAGCTAAAGGTTGGTGTTTCTACAAATAAAAGTGTCTATAAAATACGAGAAAAAATAGAAGCGAAAATAGATGTAAAAACAGCCGATGGAAAACTTCCGCCTAAGGGAAGTGAAGTGGCCATAGCTGCCGTTGACGAAGGTCTTCTAGAGCTTATGCCTAATACCAGTTGGAAACTCCTTGATGCAATGATGGGAACAAGGGGATATGAGGTTCGAACATCTACTGCTCAAATGCAGGTGGTTGGGAAAAGGCATTATGGACTAAAAGCACTCCCTCAAGGTGGAGGCGGGGGAAAGCAGATTACACGCGAGTTATTTGATACTCTTTTATTCTGGAAAGCGAATGTAGCTCTAAATGAAAAGGGTGAAGCAAAGGTTGAGATACCACTTAATGACTCTCTAACTAGTTTCAGAATTGTAGCGGTTGCAACTGGTGATGTAGGGCTATTTGGCACCGGAGGAACGAGCATAAGAACGACTCAGGATTTGATGATTCTCTCAGGCATTCCACCACTTGTAAGAGAAGGAGACAAATTTAGGGCAGGCTTTACAGTTAGAAATGCATCCAATCGCAAAATGACTGTAGAGGTTAAAGGGGACTTCAAAGATAACAAAGAAAAGAGAGAACTAGTTATGATTACTGAACCTCTAAAGCCGGGTGAAGCAAAGGAGATCGGTTGGGATATTAATGTGCCTTATAGTACTCAGGACTTAATCTATGAAGTTATGGCAAGAGAGAAGGATAGTAGGGGCACGTTGCAACGTGCCCATACTTCCGATAGCCTCAAGGTTACCCAGAAGGTACTTCCGGCAGTTCCTACAAGGGTTTTTCAAGCCACCCTTACGCAAATAGAAAAGAGTTTTGATATAGCTGTTGAAAAACCAAAGGACGCCTTATCAGGAAAAGGTGGAATTGACATTTTTTTAAGGCCTAAACTATCAACCGGCTTAGATGGTGTTACCCGTTACATGAAAAACTATCCATATACGTGCATGGAGCAAAAGGTGTCACGGGCTATAGCCTTAAGAGACGAGTCGTTGTGGAAAAAGATTATGCTCGAGATTCCATCATATCTTGATTCGGATGGGCTTGTAAAATATTTCCCAAGAATGGACTTTGGAAGTGATGTGCTGACCTCCTATATCCTTTCAATTTCGAGTGAGGCGAAATATGAAATCCCAACTGAATTAAAAAACCGGATGATAGATGGATTAAAAGGGTTTATTGAAGGAAGGGTAATAAGATATTCGTCTTTACCTACAGCAGACCTTTCAATAAGAAAGGTGGCTGCATTAGAATCCCTATCACGTAATGGTGAAAGTGACCCAAACCTTCTAGGTTCTATATCAATAGAGGCTAATTTATGGCCTACTTCAGCCGTGATAGATTGGATGAACGTACTTTTGAGGATTAAAGGTATTCCAGATCGTGATGAGAAACTAAAGGAATCCGAACAGATAATAAGGTCGCGGCTTAATATCCAGGGAACTACAATGGGTTTTTCAACGGAAGGCACGGATGACCTCTGGTGGCTAATGGTCTCAACTGATGAAAATGCTGCAAGGGGTTTAATAACCCTTCTTACATTCGAGAACTGGAAAGGTGATATTCCTAGAATGGCAAGGGGAGTTATAGGAAGACAAAAACGAGGGCACTGGGATACAACGGTAGCAAACGCCTGGGGAATGCTTGCAATGGATAGATTCTCAGAAAAATTTGAATCCATTCCCGTGACAGGCTCTACAACTGCTGAATTGGGTGGAACAACAGAGACAGTTAATTGGAATGAATCCCTTAAAGGCAAGAGTGAAATGTTTAGATGGCCAAATACGAAAGAAGAGTTGAGCATTGTTCATAAGGGCTCTGGGAAACCCTGGGCTACTATAGAGAGCCTTGCTGCAATTCCGCTTAAAGAACCATTCTCAAGCGGGTATAAGATTAAAAAGACTCTTATACCCGTCGAACAAAAAACAGCGGGGAAATGGAGCACTGGAGATGTCATAAGGATTCGTCTTGAACTTGAGGCGCAAGCCGATATGACATGGGTCGTTGTAAATGATCCAATACCTGCCGCCTCAGCTATTTTAGGGACTGGGCTTAGTAGAGACTCGGAGGTTTTAACACAAGGAGAAGAGAGTAAAGGATGGGTTTGGCCTGCATTCGAAGAGCGCTCATTCGAAGCATTTAGGGCATATTATGAATACGTGCCAAAAGGAAAATGGACTGTTGAATATACAATTAGGCTTAATAACGAAGGGGAATTCGGTCTCCCTCCAACAAGGGTTGAGGCTCTTTATTCTCCTGAGATGCTAGGAGAGATACCGAATAAGGAGATAAAGGTTGAGCCGTAGGCATCGTCGTAATAAAATGATCACCACTTATTTAATGAGAATTTTCTTCGTGAATTTGTTTGAAGCGGCTGTGAGTAAGACTCGTGCCCAAGCTAATAGACGTGTAAATCTAATAAAAAATCAGATAGTTCACCGGTCCAATTCGCCTAGGCTTCAGACGAAGACCTGCTGTTGGACTAATAATATTATTAGCCTGTCATCCCAATGGAAAACGTCGTTATTGATCGCGACATTCTCATATCTCTTTACAACCTACGCCTATGCCATACCCACATTTGATGAAGTTAAAAATTCTTACAAAAAATCCGATGCGGTTCTTCTAGATAGACACGGAGAAATCATCCACGAACTAAGAGTAGATGAAAAGGGAAGGAGGCTTGAGTGGATAAGCCTTAAAGATATTTCCCCGTCTTTAATCAAAGCAGTTATTCATTCAGAAGATAAACGGTTTTATGATCACCATGGAGTAGATTGGAGAGCAATGGGGGTTGCCATCTTTGAGAGTCTCGTATCTAAAAACAATAGAGGAGCTAGTACAATAACTATGCAGCTTGCATCAACAGTAGATAAAGATCTAAAACCTAAAGATTCCAGAAGGACGCTTAGCCAAAAATGGAACCAGATAAGGGTTGCCTGGGAAATAGAAAATACATGGTCAAAGGACGAGATACTCGAAGCATATCTAAATTTAATAACATTTAGGGGTGAACTCCAAGGTGTATCCTCGACATCAAGAGGGCTATTTGATAAAGAGCCGAGTGGTTTAAATGAGTCAGAATCTATCATAATAGCATCTTTAATCCGTTCACCAAATGCTCAAGCTAGTGATGTAATAAAAAGGGCATGTAAGCTAGCAAGTTCTATGAAGTCGCAAACTCAATGCGAAAATATAAAGAGTCTTGCCAAAACGCTTTCTGGTACCTATTCCATAAGACCCCGTATTTCACTCGCGCCTCACGTTGCCCGAGAGCTTTTACAAAACGAAGGAACTAGAGCCGTTTCAACGCTTGATGCAAATATTCAGCGTTTTGCAACCGAAGTCTTAAAATATCAACTCATTTTATTAAAAAATCAAAATGTTCATGATGGAGCAGTGACCGTTGTAGAAAATAAGACTGGGGATATCCTTGCATACGTTGGAAATAGCGGACTATCTTCAAGTGCGAGGTATGTTGATGGAGTTAGAGCTAGGAGACAGGCAGGTTCAACGCTTAAACCATTTTTGTACGAACTTGCAATTGAGAGACGTATAATTACTGCAGCATCTATCCTCGACGATTCTCCACTCGATATATCAACTCCAGTTGGCCTGTATATACCGCAAAACTATGATAATGAATTCAAAGGTCTTGTCAGTGTTCGGTCAGCTCTTTCAGGATCCCTTAACGTTCCTGCTGTAAGAACCTTGATGCTAATTGGAACAGAACCTTTTGTTAAGAGACTTAAAGAACTTGGATTTGAAAACCTTAAAGAATCAGGAGATTACTATGGTTTCTCACTTGCCCTCGGTTCTGCCGATGTAAGCCTTTACGAGCTTGTAAATGGATACCGAACATTAGCAAACAATGGGAAATGGAGTGATCTGAGGCTCAGCTTCGATATGAATACAAACGAAAAACAGGTACTGGAAAAAGAGGCCGTATTTATAATCTCAGATATTCTTTCAGATAGGGAATCGAGAAGCGCAACTTTTGGATTTGAAAATCCATTATCCACGCGATTCTGGACTTCGGTAAAAACTGGTACGAGTAAGGATATGAGGGATAACTGGTGCATTGGATATTCACAAAAATATACGGTAGGTGTCTGGGTTGGAAATTTCACTGGCGAACCGATGTGGAATGTCACAGGAATAACAGGCGCTGCACCTATCTGGCTTGAGATTATGAACTATCTTCATCGAAATACACCTAGTCTACCACCTCAACCACCTCAAAGGGTGGTAAAAAATAGGATTGAATTTGAGCATCATATAGAGCCTGAAAAAGATGAGTGGTTTATAGAGGGCACACAACCAAGTTCAATTGAATTAAATACAATCCACCTAAATCCCCATATTATCTATCCGACAGAGAGAACTATAATCGCTTTAGATCCTGATATTCCCGAAAGACACCACCTAATATTTTTTGAGGCAAAAGCCTCTAATACTAATTTCCAGTGGTTATTAAATAATAAAAAAATAGGCACTCCTAGTGAAAGAGTTTCATGGAAACCAAAAAAGGGGAAATATGTACTATCGCTTGTAGATAAACAAAACCGTATTATTGACTCAGTAGAATTTGAGGTTAGGTGAAATGTGCCTATCAATAGGAGATATAGTTTTGGGCATACCACCTTCCCGAAAAAACAAGGCGTATAGTAACAATAGTATTAATCA